>JAYVBN010000097.1:0-11445 GCA_043750455.1 Bacteroidia bacterium
TCGATAGCCGGGATGATTCTCATTTGTAGCTGGTGATTATCATACTATGAAAAATGATTTTAGAACTTTCTCTCCAACTTCGGCCGATTTTTCAGGGTGAAACTGAACAGCATAAAAATTGTCTTTTCGCATAGCTGCACTGAAGGGATTGACATAGTCCGTTCTGGCAGATGTATAACTGTTAACAGGTATGAAATAACTATGTACAAAGTAGGCATTCTGATTTTCAAGAGAAAGATCTAGCCAGTTGTTCACCGAGGTAAGTTGGTTCCAACCCATGTGCGGTACTTTCATATCTAATGTCGGTTTGAATAACTTAACAGTTTCATCAAAAATGCCTAAGCACTTCGTATCATTTTCTTCCGAGTGATTACACATTAATTGCATGCCTAGACAGATTCCCAGAACAGGCTGCTTAAGGGCAACAATAATCTTATCAAGATTTTTATCTCGTAAGTATTTCATTGTAGTGCTCGCTTCACCCACTCCTGGGAAGATGACCTTATCAGCTGATAAAATTTCATCTGTGTCATCGGTAATGGAGAAATCAATATTCAATCGCTCCAACGCAAACGAGACTGATCGAATATTTCCAGCATTATATTTTATAACCGCAACCTTCATTATTCTTACTGCTTTCGTCTTTCTGCTTATTACTTCTAAAGTGTTCCCTTAGTCGTTGGCAGTTGATTATTATTTTCATCTTTTCTCACGGCCATCTTGATTGTTTTGGCAAATGCTTTAAAAATAGCCTCAATCTTATGATGTTCATTTGTCCCTTCAGCCTTGATATTTAAATTACACTTTGAGGAATCAGAGAATGATTTAAAGAAATGGAAAAACATTTCTGTTGGCATTTCTCCAATTTTCTCTCTTCTAAAATCCGTCTCCCAAACAATCCACGGCCTGCCTCCAAAGTCAATGGCTACTTGCGCCAGGCAATCATCCATTGGCAAACAGAATCCATAACGCTCAATTCCACGTTTGTCACCTAAGGCACTTAATATTGCCTCACCAAGAGCAAGTGCGGTGTCTTCTATAGTGTGATGTTCGTCAAGATGTAAGTCACCTTTCACTTGTATTTCCAAATCCAATAACCCGTGGTGTGCTAGTTGATCGAGCATGTGATCAAAAAATCCAATGCCTGTCTCTATTTTTGATTTTCCGGTCCCATCGAGATTGACGGTAATCTGAATATCTGTTTCTTTTGTTGTTCGCCTTACGTGTGCAGTGCGCTTTGGTAAGATAATCTCATAAATGTCTTTCCAGGATGTTACTGTTGTACAAATAGCGTCAAGTCCGCTTGCTAAAACTTTTTCTCGTAAGCTGCCATCATTTAACAAAATGCCTTTCGCTCCCAGATTTTTGGCGAGCTCAATGTCCGTTACACGATCGCCAATTACAAAAGAATTTTTAAGATCATACTCTGTTGAAAAATAAGAGGTGAGCATTCCTATCCCTGGCTTTCGAGTTGGTTTGTTTTCATGAGGTAATGAGCGATCAATGTGAATGGCTGAGAAATGAATCCCTTCGCCTTCAAGAGTCTTGATTACTTTATTTTGAACTGGCCAGAAGGTTTCTTGCGGAAAGCTAGAAGTGCCAAGTCCGTCTTGGTTTGTTACCATAACCAATTCGTAATCCGTGGCTTTTACAATTTTGCTTAGCCAAGTGAACACTTCTGGAATGAAATCCAATTTTTCGAGACTATCGATTTGTGGATCATTGGCAGGCTCGAAGATCAATGTCCCATCGCGATCGATGAATAATACTTTTTTCATGCGTTCTTTAATTCGTCAAGTAAAACTCTATTTTCTGCAGGAGTGCCTACCGTTATTCGCAAACAATTGTCGCACAAGATTACGTTGGAGCGATCTCTTGTTATGATTCCTTTGGCTACTAGTAAGTCATAAGTCGCTTTAGCGTTTTTCACTTTGGTCAAGAGAAAATTGGCATCAGAGTGATAGACTTTTTCTACAATTTTAATCTGAGCCAGTTCTTTCCGAAGAAGCTCTCGTTGAATCTTTATTTCTTTTACCCAATTTTCTTTCCGCTGCACTTCCTTAAGAGATTCTTCTGCTACATTTTGTGTGAGGATGTTTATATTGTACGGAGGCTTTATCTTATTTAATACTTTGATGACTTCAGCATTTGAAAAACACATCCCTAATCGAATGCCGGCCAAGCCCCATGCTTTTGATAAAGTTTGCAAGACAACGAGATTGTCGTATTGATCAAGCAGTGGAAGGAATCCCGGAAAATCTGTGAAATCGATATACGCCTCGTCTACAATTACTAACCCTTTGAACTTTCGAAGTAACGATTCGATTTTTTCTTTACCTAATAAATTTCCTGATGGGTTGTTGGGACTGCATAGAAACAAGAGTTTTGTTTTTTCATTCCAGGCTTCTTCTGTGGATGCGAGATCAATATCAAATTCAGGAGTGAGTTTTACTGTTTTAATCTCTACGGCATTAATCTCTGCACTCACCGTGTACATACCATAAGTCGGCTGTGGAATCAAGACATTATCAATTCCAGGTTCGCAGAAAGCACGAATCAACAAATCAATAGGCTCATCACTTCCATTACCAAGAAAAATTTGTTCAGCATTAACTCCCTTGATCTCAGCAATCTTTCTTTTTAGTGTGACCTGATGCGGATCTGGGTAGCGATTGTAGGGAGAAGGGTAGGGATTTTCATTGGCATCTAAAAAAACAGAAGCAATACCCTGAAACTCATCTCGCGCTGATGAATAAGGCTTCAATCTCAAAACATTTTTCCTAACTAATGAATTTATATCAACACGCATCTTTCTAAAGTCTTACTACTTGCTACTTACTTCTTACAGCTTTCAACTTTTTACTTAAAGCTTACTTTTTTCTCCTTATTCTAACAGCTTCGGCATGGCCACTAAGTTGCTCGGCTTCGGCCATAATCTCAACCACAGGACCTAAAATGTCTATGCCTTCTTTTGTTATTTTTTGAAACGTAATATATTTCATAAAGCTTTCCAATGAAACCCCAGAGTACGCTTTTGCAAAGCCATTGGTTGGCAAGGTATGATTGGTTCCGGAAGCGTAATCACCTGCCGACTCTGGTGAATATGGACCAAGAAAGACAGATCCAGCATTTACAATTTTCTCCGCCAACGCATCACAATCATAGGTGTTAATAATCAAATGCTCAGGAGCGTATTCATTCGCAAATGAAATAATATTTTCGTTAGAGTTGAGAATCACTGCGATGCTGTTTTTTAGGGCTTCCTCAGCAATCCCTTTTCGTGGAAGTACCTCAAGTTGCTTGTCAATTTCTTTTAAAACAAGTTGTACAAAATCTTCGCTTGTTGTAACTAAAGACACCTGACTATCTTGTCCGTGTTCTGCTTGTGATAATAAATCAGCCGCCACGAAAGAAGCGTTGGCATTTACATCTGCAATCACCATTACTTCAGAAGGGCCTGCAGGCATATCGATTGCAATACCTTCTTGATTAACTATTTGCTTTGCTTTTGTTACGTATTGATTTCCAGGACCAAAAATTTTATTGACAGATGGAATTGTAGTTGTGCCATATGCCATCGCTCCGATTGCTTGTGCGCCTCCTACTTTAAATATTTTTTTTATTCCCACCAGATGTGCGGCAAAGAGGATAGCAGCATTTAGTTGCCCATCTTTTCCTGGGGGAGAACATAAAACAACTTCAGTACACCCTGCCAGTCTCGCTGGTATGCCCAGCATCAATACCGTTGAGAAAAGAGGAGCAGAGCCACCTGGAATATAGATACCAACCTTTTCAATCGGAACTCCCTTTCTCCAACATGTTACCCCTGGCATTGTTTCAATACGAGTGATGTCTCTTCTTTGGGCGATGTGAAATTTTTCAATGTTACGGGCTGCTATTTGAATAGCTTCTTTAAGATTTTCTGGTACAGCTTTTATTGCGTTTTCAATTTCAATGGCAGATACTTCTATTTCAATTAGGTTAACTTTATCAAATTGAGCGGTGATTTCCTTTAAGGCCTGATCCCCTGAGTTTTTGACCCGCACTAAAACGTTTTTTACGGTACTCTCAAGAAAGTCGAGTTCCATCTGTGGCCTCTGGCAAAGAGATGGCCATTCCTGCTTCGGTGGATTGTTAACTATTTTCATATTTTCTTAAGCAATCATTTTTTCTATAGGAATTACTAAAATGCCTTGAGCACCAAATGATTTAAGCAGATCAATCTTCTCCCAGAAATCATTTTCATTTACAACAGAATGCAATGATGACCATCCTGATTTTGCCAATGGCATAATGGTTGGACTGTTCATGCCGGGTATCATGCTGATGATTTTAGGTATAGCTTCATTCGGGCAATTCAGAAGAATATACTTATTGTTTTTAGCAGACTTAACGGCTTCGATTCTGAATAATAGCTTATCGAGAATGTCTTTCTTTTCCACTGAAAGTTCATCGTTTGAAATGATGACAGCTTCTGACTGCATCACCACTTCAACTTCTTTTAAGCCATTGCTTAGCAGTGTGCTTCCTGTGCTCACGATATCAAAGATGGCATCTGCAAGTCCGATGCCAGGCGCAATTTCTACGGAGCCGCTGATCTCGTGAATTCCAGCAGTGATATTGTTCTTTTTTAGGAAACTTTGGAGAATGACAGGATAAGATGTAGCGATATTTTTCCCCTCAAGTGATTTCGCACCTTCATAGTTTTCGGATCGAGGAACTGCAATGGATAATCGACACTTAGCAAATCCAAGTTTTCTAATCAATGTATTCTTTTTCTGTTTTTCAATAAATACATTCTCACCAACGATCCCTACGTCAGCTACGTGATCTTCAACGTACTGTGGTATATCATCATCGCGAAGAAAAAGCACTTCAACTGGGAAATTACCAGCTTGGGCTTTCAATTGATCCTTGCCATTACTGAAGGACAATCCTGTTTCCTTTAACAAAGCAATTGACTCTTCTTGCAGTCGACCGGATTTCTGAATGGCAATTCTTAAAACTGTTTTTGTCATAATCTTTCATTTTCCTCTCCTCTGGAGAGGGGCTAGGCCTGTCTGCCGAAGCTTTTGCGAAGGCAGAGGTGAGGCTAATAAAAAAGGCTTACCAAGTTTGGCAAGCCTTTCATAATTTCTTTTATAAAATTAATCAAAACATAGACTTGCCAGTCATGTGGTGTGCATGATGATGGTGGCCATGAATATTTTGAGTTGTTTCCATTTATTAATAATATCTCAAAGAAAGAGATTCATTTCTAGTAAACAAAATTTATGAGATTAAAATCGTTGCCGAAATCCAAAGCTAATGAGTGTTTGGTTGCTTTTCACCCTTTCCATCTGAAGATTAAGCGACCCCCTTGGGGCAATTGCAATGTTGTAGATGTCAATGGCTTTACCCATTCGGCTTTGAGAGATTGCATTAAAAGCAATATCGCCTGCAGCCCCTGCAAGCAATAAATAGGTAAATGTTTCACTGCTTTGTTGAGATCCATTAAGATTGGTAAAAAGGAAGATGAATGACGGAAGATAGGCAAATCCTCTAAGGTTTTGGAAAGTCTTATAGCTCCTGAAGTAGCGATCTACTTCTTTATTGTCAATCCCCTCCAAGGGTATTTGAAGAGCATAAGCGCTGTTTACTTTTTTTGTTCCATAGAAATATTTCCAACCTTCTTTATAAATGGGTTGTAGTGGAATGGACTTTGTAAATTGCGCAATCGCATAGCCGCTGGAACAAAGCAGAACAAAGAGCACAAGAATGGGTTTCAGAAATGCGACCATAGTTAAAGGTAAGTGAAAATTATGAAGAGTTTTCTGATAGCCGTAGTAACGATTGCATTTTTAGTTTCTTGTGCTGAATCCAAGGAAACAAAGCTCCAGCGATTTCTGTTGAAGGGAAATTTGATGGTTCAGGAAAACGATGAGAACCAGGCAGTAATCTATTATAATGAGGCACTGAAATTGGATCCTTGCTTTGAAGATGCCCTGAATAACATTGGGACTATCTATTTTCGGCAAAAAAGGTTTGACATCGCACTTGAAAATTACGAAAAGGCAATTTCCTGCAATTCAGATTATCTGAACGCATACTTTAACAGGGCCAATACTTATTATGAACTGAAGGAGTACTATCGGGCTTTAAAAGACATCGACAAGGTCATACAAGCCAAACCAGATACGGCTATTGCCTACTTCACAAGAGGGCTTGTCTTTACTAAGCTAAGAGATTTCGAAGCTGCTTTGGAGGCATTTGATAATTCGGTTCAATTGGATTCAATGCGGGTAGAATATTTTGTTAATCGAGCTACCGTAAAATATTATCGTAAGGATTTTGCGGGTGCTAAAACAGATTTGATTCAGGCAAAAGAAATCGATCCTAATGAAGCTACCATTTATAACACCGAATCACTTGTGGAAGTTGAGTTGAAGAACTATTTGCGTGCGATGGAACTGATAAATAAAGCAATTTCCCTTGCACCTGATCAGCCTTATTTTGTTAACAATAGAGGATTTATTTATCTCAGTTTGGGCGATCTGGACAAAGCTGAATCGGATATAAATAAGGGCATAGGACTTGATCCGTATAATGGCTGGGCCTATCGCAATAAAGGTGTTTACTATTTCCTGAAAAACGATTTTGAATCAGCCGAACGACTGCTCAAACAGGCACTTGATATGGATCCATTCATTGATAAGATTCATTTCTATTTGGGCATGGCGTATCTCAAAAATGAAAAGCAATCGCAGGCTTGTGATCAGTTTAATATGTCCGAAGAGTTGGGCGACAAGATGCTAACAACAGATTTGATTAAAAGGTGTAAATAGTCCCAAGTCTTATGTTTCATGTTTGAGCTCGATAATTCAAGCCGGGAACTTAGAATTTGAAACATGGAGCCTGAAACGACTAATGAAACTCGATTATAATCTATTAAAGGAACGACTCAAAGAGCCTTTGCCAGGAGCAAAAGCGCATGAACCTTTGCGCGCTGTTCCGGTTGGAACACTCAAGCCTAAGTTCGAGCACAAGCTGCCACCGCGACCAGGGAGTGTTTTAATCTTGCTTTACCCTGATGGTGACCAAATCAAATTCCCCCTAACAATACGACCAGATTATTTAGGAACGCATGGGGGGCAGATTAGTTTTCCAGGGGGAAAAGGGGAAGAAGGGGAAGATGCCATTGAGACAGCTTTGCGCGAAGCAGAAGAAGAAATTGGGATTAACAGGAGCGAAGTAAAAGTGATTGGTATACTTACAGAGTTTTTTGTTATACCCAGTAATTTTATGGTAACTCCGGTAATAGCCTTGGTTAATAGTAAGCCAGTTTTTAAGGCTGATCCAATTGAAGTAGTGAGGATTATAGAAGGAAGCCTTGACCGCTTGATCAAGGAAGATGCCATTCAAACAAAAGAGATACTCGCTGCTAAAACATACCAACTTATGGCACCTCATTTTGAAATTGAAGGTGAGGTGGTGTGGGGAGCCACGGCTATGATGCTTAATGAATTCAGGTTGGTGATTAGATCACTAGGACTTGGGCATTAGGCATTGTGATAACGCCCCAATGCCTAAGCCCTAAATGTCTATTTACTTTTTTCTTTTCGCTGATTTTTTAGACGGTTTTTTTGTCGCCTTTTTCGCAGTACTCTTTTTTGTGATCTTCTTTCTCGATCTTTTTACTACTCTTTTTTTCGCAGCCTTCACTACCTTCTTAACTGCCTTCTTTACTACTTTTTTAACAGTCTTTTTAGCAGCTGGCTTTACTTTTTTAGGAGTTACTTTTTTCCCTGCCTTGCCGGCAGGCAGGTTGGCTGTCTCAACCTTTTTAGTTGCTTTCACTCCTTGCACGGCTGGCTTACTCGCGGCTTTATTAGCAGCAATTGTTCTGGCCATCAAGTTCAATGCAGATCCTGCCTTGAACCATCCAATCTGTCCAGCATTGTAAGTGTGATTAACCTTAATTGTGTCTTTGCTTCCATTCATGTGGTTTAACACAAGGGTGAGTTGCTTGTCCGGTGCAAAAGAAACTATATCAACAAAATCAATTTTATCATCCTCCTGAAATTTCTCATAGTCGGCTTCATTTGCAAACGTAATTGCCAGCATTCCCTGCTTCTTCAAATTTGTTTCGTGAATACGAGCAAAAGATTTAACCAGAATCACCTTAATGCCTAAATGGCGGGGTTGCATGGCTGCGTGTTCACGAGATGAACCTTCGCCATAGTTATGATCGCCTACAACAATTGAAGAGATGCCAGCGGCTTTGTATGCTCTTTGAGTGGCAGGTACGGGGCCATAATTTCCTGTCAATTGATTCTTGATAGTATCTGTTTTGTCATTGTAGTAATTCGTAGCACCGGTAAGGGTATTATCCGATATATTATCCAAATGACCACGGAAACGAAGCCATGGGCCTGCCATTGAAATATGGTCTGTAGTACATTTTCCTTTTGCCTTGATTAGAAGTCTCAATCCAGCCCAGTTTTTTCCATCCCATGGGGCAAATGGACTTAATGCCTGTAGTCGCTTTGATTTCGGATCAATATTCACCTGAACTTTGCTGCCATCTTTGGCAGGGGCCAGGTAGCCAGAGTCTTTCACATCAAAACCCCGAGGTGGAAGTTCAACTCCTTTAGGCTCATCCAATCGTACAGCTACACCGTCATTGTTGAGTAAAGTGTCTTTAAGGGGATTGAATGTAAGATCACCTGCAATGGCAAAAGCGGTAGTGATCTCAGGTGAGGCTACAAAAGAATGTGTATTTGGATTGCCATCATTTCTTTTCGCGAAGTTTCTATTAAAGGAAGTGATGATAGAGTTTTTGCGATTAGGATCGTCTGTATGCCGAGACCATTGACCGATACAGGGTCCGCAAGCATTGGCTAGCACCACACCACCCATTTTACCAAAAATGTCCAGATAGCCATCGCGCTCAACCGTGTACCGCACTTTTTCCGAACCCGGAGTAATGGTGAATTCTGCTTTGGCTTTTAAATTTTTATCAACTGCTTGTTTAGCTAAAGAAGCTGAGCGTGTTATGTCTTCATAAGAAGAATTTGTACATGAGCCGATCAATCCAACTTCCAATCGTTGTGGCCAATTGTTGCGTCTTACTTCATCAGCAAATTTGGAAATAGGAATCGCACGATCGGGTGTGAATGGGCCGTTCACATGTGGCTCTAATGTAGAAAGATCAATTTCAATTACCTGATCAAAATACTTATCCGGATTAGCGTATACTTCAGGGTCTCCTGTGAGGTGTTCCTTGATTTTATCTGCAAGGTCAGCTACTTCAGCGCGCTCTGTCCCTCTCAGATATTGGGCCATCTTCTCATCATAACCGAAGGTTGACGTGGTTGCTCCGATTTCAGCACCCATATTACAGATCGTTCCTTTACCGGTACAGGACAGCGATTGTGCACCTGGACCAAAATATTCAACGATGGCACCTGTTCCACCTTTTACAGTAAGTATGCCTGCCACTTTTAAGATTACGTCTTTAGAGGAAGTCCAGCCGCTAAGCTTTCCAACTAGTTTTATACCAATCAATTTTGGCCATTTCAATTCCCAGGCCATTCCGGACATGACGTCAACTGCATCAGCACCGCCCACACCTATGGCCACCATGCCCAAGCCTCCAGCATTTACAGTATGAGAATCTGTACCGATCATCATAGCTCCAGGAAAGGCATAATTCTCTAGAACAACCTGGTGAATAATACCTGCACCTGGCTTCCAAAAGCCAATGCCATATTTATTTGAAACAGATTCAAGGAAATTAAATACTTCACCACTGGCGGTTATAGAATCTGCAAGATCTTGCTTAGCTCCATTCTTTGCCAGGATCAGGTGATCACAATGAACGGTGGAGGGAACCAGTACTTTTGGTATTCCTCCAGACATGAATTGTAACAGCGCCATCTGAGCTGTTGCATCTTGCATAGCCACTCTATCCGGTGCGAAATCCACGTATGATTTTCCGCGCCCAAAGTTCTCAATCTTTTGATCGGTGTGAAGATGTGAGAAAAGGATTTTCTCTGAAAGAGTAAGTGGTTTGCCAACAACTTTTCTGGCTTTGGCAATGCGGCCTGGCATTGCTGCATAAGCGGCCTTGATCATGTCTAAATCGAATACCATAATGTGTAGATTAATTGATGACGCTAATCTACTAAATTAGGTTAGGATTTTAAGGAATCAAATGAATAAATGGGCTTTTGGAGATTTCAATAGTTTAGAAATGTAGGCTTTGGATTTTCAATAAACAGGTGGGAATTTATACGTACTTGTTAATGCTTTCCCCAGGCCTAAATTATTTTGCATTGATGTAATTCAGGAATTCGCGTTTGACATTTTCATCCTTAAATTTTCCAGAAAAATAGGCTGTGCCGGTTTTGCTGTTGGTGTCACCAACGCCCCGCGAGGCTACGCACATATGGTTCGCATCTACTACAACTGCCACATCCTGAGTGTTTAAGACCCTTTCCAATTCTTTCCCTATTTGAACAGTTAATCGCTCCTGAACCTGCGGACGTTTTGAGAAATATTGTACAAACCGATTGATTTTAGATAGTCCAATTACTTTTCCTGATGAAAAATAAGCGACATGGACTTTTCCGTAGATTGGTACAAAGTGATGCTCACAATGGGAAAAGAAAGTGATATCTTTTTCCACCAGCATCTGATCATAATTATATTTGTTTTCAAAGAGTCGGGCGGTTGGCCTGTTGACTGGATTTAGTCCACTAAAAGCCTCCTTCACAAACATCTTTGCAACTCTCCTCGGAGTTCCACTCAAGCTATCATCCCGAAGGTCCAGACCAAGTACGTTCATGATCTCTCTAAAATGAGATTCTATTTTCTCAATTTTTTCATCATCTGTGAGATCAAATGCGTCAGGGCGCATTGGGGTTTCATGTGATGATGCGAAATGATTATCATCATCACCGTCCAACCTAATGGGCAGGATATTCAACGAAATTTCTTTCTGTCTCATAGAGTTTGATTTTAAGCTCATACTGATTGTCTATGTGTTGCCTTAGTATACGCCAGATTACAATGGCGATATTCTCGGCTGTTGGATTAAGATTCTTAAAATAAGAAATATCTAAATTAAGGTTTTTATGGTCGAAGTGATTCAAGACGTGCTCTTTTATTAAACCACTCAGTTTCTTCATGTCATATACATAGCCTGTCGCGCTATCTGGCTCACCAATTAATGAAACAATAAGCTCATAGTTGTGTCCATGATAATTAGGATTGCTACACTTGCCGAAAATAGCTTCATTCTTTTCATCCGACCATGATGGGTTGAATAATCGATGTGCTGCGTTAAAATGTTCCTTACGGGATACGGATATTTTCATCTTGTTTCAATAAAACAGTGAGAATAAGAAAAGGTTCAGATTTTTTTCAGTGAAAGAGAACACTCCAATTCTCTGCAGTAAAATC
>JAYVBN010000098.1:0-28645 GCA_043750455.1 Bacteroidia bacterium
CAGTGGGCGCTATCCATCAATACGCAAGAGGATTGTTAACTGCAGGGCAAAAGGAAAAGGCAATGGAAGTTTTTCAATACAATGCCAAAATACACCCTGAAGATAAGTTTACTCCAAATGTGGGTTTAGCAAGAGGTTATACTGCAATGGCCGACAAGAAAAATGCTATTAAGCATTGGGAGTTGGCTATCAAAAATATACCAGCCGACCAGAAAGCAAATATTGGATTCTATGAAGGTGAGTTGAAGAAAGTGCAAGAAGGGAAATAGTAAAATAGTAATCGGTGTTCGGTAATCGGTTTGAACTGATGACCGAACACCTTTGCACCGATTACTAAAATTTAGCCTACCCGCTTTGCTTTGTAACCCTCTTGTGCAAGAATGCCTACTACCTTATCGCGTACATCGCCTTGAATTAAAATCTGTCCTTCTTTTGTAGAACCACCTACCCCGCATTTGGTTTTTAATTTTTTACCGAGCAATTCCAGGTCATTGGTGTTCCCTATAAATCCAGTTACCAGCGTTACTTGTTTGCCAGCCCTGGCATTCTTATCTAACAAGACTTTAAGATTTTGCTGTTGTGGTGGCAATGTGCTTGCCACATTCTCCTGTTGAGTTTGATAGCTAAAATCCTGGTTGGTAGAATACACTACACCATCACGGTTTTTCCAATCATTATTTTTTTTCATAGGATAGACATGAATAAAAAAATCACATTCAAAATCAGAATCAAAATAGTTACAATACCAAGATTGAATTGGAATTCGATTGTCCACTTTCTTGAAATGGCGAGCATGGAAAGCAGGAAGAGTACCATTGGCGCAAAACTAAAATTACTATAAAGCGTTCCTAGATTACTGAGTCTGTACTGATTTTCATTCTCTACTGTTTCCAGTATCCCTAAAAAAGGAGAAGTGTGAACTTTAACAATAGAACCAA
This sequence comes from Bacteroidia bacterium, assembly GCA_043750455.1. Taxonomy (GTDB): domain Bacteria; phylum Bacteroidota; class Bacteroidia; order Cytophagales; family Cyclobacteriaceae; genus ELB16-189. The sequence goes on from JAYVBN010000098.1 coordinate 939, forward strand.
ATGGAAAGTTTGTTATCGCATCATAGCTAAGGGGAAAATGATGTCCCTTATCTGTCACAAGGAAATCAGTTCTAAGATTACGAAATGCCATTATACGTATTGCGCGTGGGTCGGTAAGTACACGCTCCTCACTAATATTGGCTGGTAAAGAATAATCCATCCATAGCACCAGGCACCAGGCGCATGCAACCCAGGCGAGTTTTTTAAGAAGAGGCAGCGACCTTTGCATTAATAAAATTCGCTCGGATGGAGCTGATGGTCGTTGAGCTTTATATCCACTCTCTTGTCTTTTTCTGTAGGCCGGATCACGGTGCAGGGGCTGAGTCGGTTGCGAGATTGTTGATTGTGTAAGCATCTGATTATACAGATTGCGAGCCAATGGGTCGCTCAATACTTCATAGGCCGCGTTCACTTCTTTAAAAGCAGCTTCAGCTTCAGGCAGCGGATTTTTGTCGGGATGCAATAAAACGGCCAGTTGCCGATAAGAGCGCTTGATTTCCTCTTCACTTGATTGCGGGGTAACGCCTAATATGTCGTAGTAGTTTTTCAAGCGAATGAAATGAGAAAGCTAATTTCTGGAATTAAACGTGAACTGCTACATAAAAGTACGTCCAAGTAATGAATGAAGTAGGCAGTAACCCATTGAAATGGGTTAAAAAAATAAACCCGTCCCCATGGCTACAGGAACGGGATTACAGCACCAACTGTACGTACAAAATCAGTGCTTGACAACAAATGTTAATACGGGCTTGTTAGAATGGCCTACTACATTTTCGGCTACACTACCTGCCATCATATGAGCAAGGCCTGTGCGCCCATGAGTAGCCATGGCGATCAGATCCCCGTTGATACTGTTCGCAAAATTGATAATCCCTTCTTCCGGGGACGTGTCGTTATAAACATTGATGGTATAATTCTTAAGAAGTAATTTCTTGGCAAATTTTTCCATGTAGTCTTTAACTTCCCGATCGCGTTGAAAATCGGCAGGTGTATTAATGCGCACTATATGAATGGTGGAATTATAAAGCTGTTGTGTTCGCTTAACAATACGCGAAAAAACCTCTTCATCCTTTGACATGGTTGTTGCATATACAATATTTTTATAACTCATGGAAGTAGGTTTTCTATGGACAGTGAGAATCGGACAGCGTGCATGCCTCACTACCTTTTGTGTATTGGTGCCAATAATCATTTCCTCCAGCTTAGTGTGACCCTTGGTTCCCATTACAATCAAATCTACCTTATGTGCACTGATGATTGAATTCATTCCATGAAATGGGTTTCCCAACCTCAACTCGCCTACCATTTTAACAGCATTGAAGCGAGGTTCCATTACAAGTTTCTCCAGTTGAGCCTTAGCCTTCTCCAGTAACCGATACGTAAATATCTTATCCTCCCAATTCTGGCTCTTCCATTCTCCAGAAATGCGATATGATTCTGTGGTTGCCTCCTCCACTACATGTAGCACTATAATATCAGCTCCGTCTTTCTTAGCGATATCAAATGCTGCCTCCAACGCAATTATAGATGTCTTTGAAAAATCGACAGGTACAAGTATCTTTTTCATGATTATGGGATTTATTTTTTGATATAAGTAAAAATAACGATTCCGTGTTTAAATAAAAATGACTTTTAACAGTAAATAACTTCGCTTTGTACAGGGTAAAAAAGCTGGATCACGGCTAGCAGACCAACTGACACGAACATAGTACCGAATATACCGATGGCAATACTAAAGGCTTTGACAATTCTATTGGTGTAATAAATTTTTGTTGTTCCATAGATTGGCTCTAGGTAATGATTACACGCATAAAATTAAAAGTAAGCCAAGGAACTCTAAATGATGCTTATCGTCCGAAAAGATGACGTTTGTCATGAAAGACAAAAGGTAGTTAAATAGCCATTGCATGGAACCAGCAGATTGATGCGCCCCCCGATTCTAGTTGGATTATGACATGTGGAAAATATGTACAATTGCATATATTCACATGTTGTGGCCAATTGGGTTTGCCTCGTGGACAGAGACGACCGACCCGAGAGAATTTCGAATCGACAAAAACAAAAATGTAAGGTGACCGTTGACTAGTTATAAATTTATCTTATGAAAATAACCCTATTAACACTGACTCTTGTTTTTGGACTTCTCACTTTTAGCAACGGACAGACAAATACAGACAAACCTTCAACGACACCATCATGGACAGAAGCTGATAGGAAATACCTATTGGACAATCTTATTCGCTCAAAAGAAGAAATTGTAGCGGAAACTAAAAACCTTACTAAAGAACAATGGAATTTTAAAGAAAGCCCGGATCGTTGGAGCATTAATCAGATTATTGAACACATCTGCCTTTGGGAATTAATTCAGATGAATGAAATTTCTGTAGCCCTACAAATGGGACCAATGCCAGACTTTCCACAGCATCTCCCCGACAGTATTTTCATAAATAAAGATATAAACAGATTAAAAAAGAACATTACGACAGATTATACAAAACCATTCACGTATGGTGTTCCTCTTGGAAACAATGAAGGCAAGAATAATATTATTTGGTACACCACTATGCGAGATGAGTCAATTGATTATTTAAAGAAGACAAATGATAATATCAGAATACACTATATCTGTTTTGGTCCGAATATTCATCAAAGATATATGATGTTTTTTCAACATTCATTTCGACATCTGGGACAGATACGGGAAGTAAAAACACATCCGAAGTATCCGAAATAGATTTTGAACTAAGAATCAAGTTGAAAAAAAACGGGATTAGGTTTTAGTTGACGGGTGAAACCCCTGGCCACAACAATGTGTTTATTCAATGCTGGGCGGGAAGTTCAAAATTTTAGTTTTATCTTTCACATTATTGCGTTATGGAATACATTAGACTAATTTTTGGTGTTGCACTGACTATTGCCATCACCTGGATGTTACTCAGAAATAGCATTTTGCAAGCCTATTTTTCAAAATGGAGAAATTCTGTTCGTAGATGATCCAGCAAAGAAGGCAATGGTCTGTTGACAAAAAAAGATTCAAATTCCTTCGGGTTGAACAACTACTTAAGATACTTTTCCAGATGTTGCTGCATGAATGCCGCGCTTTCTGTAATGCTTTGCATCGGATCTTTAAAGAAGTTGCCTCCTTGTTCGATAAAGTAATTCTTCATTCCTGCAAGTTTAGCATCAGGCAGAATGGGTCTATAGTCAATACTACCATTGCCTAGCTCTGTATAATCACGTGTCTTTTTATCCATGTCTTTTACATGCCACATCACAAACCGACCTGGTTGCTTGAGGAATAATTCGTGCGGGCTAAGGGGCGAAGAATGAACTGCCCAATAAAGATCGATTTGAAGTTTAACAAGGGCGGAATCTGTTTCGTTCATGATCACATCATAACCGATTTGTCCATTTTGATTGATGAATTCAAAATCATGGTTGTGATAAGCCAGCCCCACCTTCGTGTTCTTCAAGCGTTCACCAATTCGGTTTAGCTTTTGGGCGACCAGTTTAAATTTTTCAATCGTGCGAGATTCCGGATCGAGCCACGGCCAGGTAATGTAATCTTGCTTCAGTGCATGAGCGCCTTCAATGCATTGATCCACATAGCGATCTAAATCCTCATCTGGTTTGCTTAAGAATGAATTCAAATCATAATGGCCACTTGTGGTAGTCAAATTATGATCGGAAAGTATCCTTTGAAATTCTTTTGCTTCGTAGCCATAGTATTTTTTCTGAGCTCCGTCAAATCCATATGTCTCTAAATTCTCATAGCCCAGGCCAGCAACTTTTTTAAGCGTGCCAATTGCATCTTTCGAAAGCGGATCGCGAATAGTATACAGCTGCAAGCCCATCTTATACGTTGACTTTGGCCGAAAGGATGTAAGACCCAAAACTGCGGCTGACGCTAAAATTCCAGTCTGTTTGATAAAGGTTCTTCGATTCGTTGCTCCTAATTGACCTTGCTTATGCTTTGCCATACAAATTATATGTTTAGTTAGCTGTTCAGTGACTTCTTACCATGCTTCTTTTCTCGTGCAATTCCTCAAAGGATTTACCTCGAAAGATAAAAGCAATCCTTCTATAGATCAAGACAGTGGAACAAGTATTCGAATAAAATTGTAAATTCGATAACCGAAATATAAAGACATATGAAATCGATTATAATCATCCCCATTGTATTCTTACTGCTGAGTATCCCTACCACAGTCCGTTCAGCTAGTCCTCCTGAAAAAAAAATAACGGAGATAAGAATCTATATTTCTAAAAGTCAATTCAACATTCTCCAATCGACCACTGTGGAAAAAATTGAGTTTTCCAAACCTGTCATGATGATTGATCAGGATAGCGCCCATGTAAAGGAAATTCATGCGCGAGGAAATAATTCTCTTAAGTTCAAGCGTAAATCATTGTCAATAGAACTCGACAAATCGTTTACCATGCATTCACATGATGTGAAAATTCATCTGAAGAAATTTGATCTGCTTAATTTGGTAATGGATAAATACTTGTGGCACAACCGTTGGTCGGACATAAATCTGGAGACCATAGGATTGCTTCCTCTTTACAATTTCTATTGTAAGGTGTGGATTAATGATGAACCTCAAGGATTTTTTCTATTGATTGAAAAACCACAACAAGCACAGGCGAAACTGAAAAGCCCATACATGCTGCGAAGAGGACCTAATCATACGATCACGGATGACTATTTTGATGACTCGGATAAAGACGCTGCCAAAAAATACAAAAAACAATTTCAGTCTATCTATTCAATTATAAAATCATCATCAGAAAAAGAACAGGTAGAGCAGTTAAATAAAGTGATCAACCTCGATAATTATTTTTATTTTCTGGCCTTCAACTATCTGGTGATGAATGGCGATTATGCCGATGAAGTCTTTTTTTACATCGAGCCAAAAAATCAATTATTTGAACTTATCCCATGGGATTACGATGACATCTTAAAGCCAGTGCCGCATGAAGGACGTGTTGAAAGAAATCGCGAGTTTGCCGACAAGAAAATATTTTCATTAGAAGAGTCCTTTGATCGATCCATTGCTGGGAACAAGGAGCTTTACACACTTTACGAACAATCACTAAAAAGAATGTTGCTGACACTTGACTCTACTTCATTGGTGACATCTGCACATCAAGTGCTGATTGAATTGGAGCAGTTAAGTCAGGATAAGCCGATGGCAGAGGTTACTCTTTTTCTTGATCTTCATCCGTTTGATATCACACAGGCCAGAGAAAATATTTCACAATCACTGGATTTTATTTTAAGGAGAAGAAACTGGATACTTGATAATATAAAGTGATTCAAACAGTGCCTTCTTGGCCACAAAGGCAGGTTGTCTATACCTTCTTACACTCCAACAACCAATCCCACGGATAGGGTGCCTTCATCCACTTTGGTGGTGATTGAAATTCTGAGTTCCAATCATACTCCACTTTATCGAGCGTAGTGATTTTTAATCCAGCCTGAGTGAACAATACTTCCAACTCGCTGGCCGAGTAGTGCTTGGTGGGCACTTTATCAATATAAATGATGCCTTGAATAATATCTGTCTTCTTACCCTTAAAATACTGCAACTCATCAGCAGATATTTCTTTAGGCTCTACTCCTTCGCGCTTATACCAATCAATTAATCGCCAAGAGGAAAAGAAAGCAGATTCCAAAGATGGCACTACCACAACAGCGGATGCTTTTTTCTTTAGCGCCCTCGAAATATTTTTCAGCATGATTACATTTTTCGCCAGAGCCGGAAGCATCACAACATTGCAACAAAAAAGAAAATCGGCTGGAGGCAACTTAATATTCCGTCTGGAAAGATCCATTCGCCTGAAGGAAATATTTTGAGCGGGTCTTTGCTTAGCTTGATTTAAAAGTTCCTGCGAAATATCAATCGCCAGAACCGTATCAAACAAAGGAGATAAAAAAGAAAATGATTTGCCATTGCCACAACCAAAATCAATTACACTTTTTCTTTTGCTGGCATGTCTGGAAAAATAGAACGTTAGTTTCTTTTTTACATCGCTTTTGAAGACGTCAAATATTTCGCTGTTATAGTTATCGCCAATCCTATCCCAATGCGATTTTTCGTTCATGCAGTGCTGATAAGGCTATTGATTGGCTTGGCCAGGTGTGGGTGTAGTAAATTCTTTCCATGATTCTCCACCATCGGGTGATCGACCTATTGATACATTTTCTTTTTGGCCCTCAAAGGTAATTTCATCAATGGTTCGTCCGTCCTTATCGTAAAATCCTATGTGCTCTCCATCCTGATCCAATCTAAAAGCAACATGTAGTGACCCACGGCTCGCATCTCCATCCGCCCACAACAAGAGAAATCCACCTGGTTTAATTGTGGTTAATTTCGGACTATTTTTTGGAATTTGAAATGCCTCACGCCTCAGTTTTTTCTGAGAAAAGTACATCCCACCAATGTCCACTGAAATGTCTCCTCCGTTATAAATCTCAATCCAGTCTTCAAACTCGTCAACCTGGTTAAGACTATCAGGGCAGCATGACGAATTATTGGCCATAAACTCATTTATATACAACTTAGGTTGATCCTCCCTTAAAAAAAAATAGAAAGCTCCGCCAGCCATCAATACTAATAAACCAACCAGACCAAATTTGTTTAACGATTGTGTCATTTCCCGCAATTTAATAATAACTATATAATGTGCCTCACCTTAATTTGGTAATTCTCAAAGATTCCTTTTTTTTATAAACCATGCCCACAGAATCAATACAAATTGCAGAGGCAATCGCACTAAAGCAGCCTCATGACTTCCAATAGCTGGGTTTTCTTTGAAAACATCAAGGATATGCAACGGCAAAAATGCCAACATCATTAGAAATATTCCAAGCGTTGCCAACGGGCGAAACTTAGGAACAAAGACCCCTACTCCTAAAATTATTTCCAGGAGGCCGGCCAAATAGTTGATAACTTCCCTGGGTAAAAAATCAGGTATGAAGGGGAAATACATTTCTGGTGTTAAGAAGTGGTTGACACCTCCAAAAATCATGAAAGCACCAAATAGTAATGTCAATATCAGTTTCAATTTTTTCATTTTTCGCTTTAGATGTTACAAAACAAATAAATCTGACTAATCATTTTCCAATTAAATAAGTAAAAATTTACGAACTCCTCCTATATTCGAACTAGTTGTCAACAGAAATTCGTTATCTATTATTTTCACCCGCATCCAAACACAAAATGAGAAGCTTTTGTTTAGTATTATTCCTCGCTTTTATTCTGTTTAGCTGCAAGCAAGACACACCTAAAGATATTAAACTCGCAATCAAACGAGTGCCTGAGATAAAACCCAGAAATGTTATTTTCATTTTAGCAGATGACCATCGGTTTGATTTCATGGGATTCACAGGAAAAGTGCCTTGGCTAAAAACACCCAACATGGATCGCCTGGCAAAAGAAGGCGCTTACTTTAAAAACACATTCGTTACCACCGCCTTGTGTTCACCCAGTCGCGCTTCCATATTGACAGGGCTTTATTCACATACTCATACCGTGGTAGATAATCAGGCTCCTGTTCCAAATGACCTTACTTTCTTTCCTCAATATCTGCAGCAAGCCGGTTATCAAACCAGCTTCTTTGGTAAGTGGCATATGGGCGATGATACAAGCGATCCTCGACCCGGCTTCAACCACTGGGAAAGTTTTAAAGGGCAGGGTGATTATTATAATCCAACTTTGAACGTTAATGGAAAAGAAATTGCGTATACGGATTCCACCTATATAACCGACTTGCTTACCGATCATGCGGTAACCTGGCTAAAGGGCCGCGACACTGAAAAACCGTTCTTCATGTATGTATCTCATAAAGCCGTTCATGCAAATTTCAGCCCAGCTAAAAGGCACGTGGGCAAATACAAAAAAGAACCAATTGAATTACCTCCCTCCTTCCGCACCTCCGATAGTCAGGTAAAAGGAAAGCAGGCAATCAATAAATCAATTGAGCGTGAAGTATCAAAAAAGCAACCCGCTAGTGGTGAAGCTTATTATGGCAAAGGCCGCCCACCAGATTGGCAAAAGATGCAACGCGAAAGCTGGCATGGTGTAGATAACATGTTTCATGGCACTATGGACTTTGCAGATTTTTACAGACGCTACTGCGAAACCTTGTTGGGTGTCGATGAAAGCGTTGGGGCATTACTTAATTATCTGGATGAAAATGGATTGGCCGAATCTGCATTGATTATCTACATGGGCGACAATGGTTTTTCCTTTGGCGAGCATGGGCTGATTGACAAACGTCATTTCTATGAAGAATCAGTTAAAGTACCTTTTCTCATTCGCTGTCCAGAAATTTTTGAGGGTGGAAAAATCATGGAGCCAATGATCCAAAACATTGATGTTGCACCCACCATACTCGCTGTGGCAGGAATAGAAAAACCAGAACACTTTCATGGACAATCCATTTTACCTCTTCTCGAAGGGAAAGAAGTTGCTTGGCGCGATAAGATTTTTTATGAATACTATTGGGAATATGATTATCCTCAAACACCCACTATGCATGGAGTACGTACCAGTCGTTATAAACTTATTCGCTACCATGGCATTTGGGATACGAATGAGTTCTATGATTTGCAGGAAGATCCTCATGAGATGAACAACCTTATTGCCAGCCCGGAACATCAGGCGCAGATTGAACAATTGACAACTGATATTTACGATTGGCTCGAAAGCACTGGCGGCATGCAAATACCATTGAAGCGGACTGTTAAAAAACGTTTTGGAGATCATCGTAATCAGGGAACGTATTAATACATTCCTTCTTAAATTTAAATCGATTTAGCAAATAAGAATTTATGGAGTCATTTTTGAATTTCTTTGAAACCATGCCCACGTGGCAACGATTGCTGTGGGTTGTAAGTTGCCTGGTTGTGTGCTGGATACTGGAAGGAAATTTTCCTTTGTTCAATTTTTCATATAGAAAATGGAAACATGCTGGAGTGAATTTTGTTTTTCTCACTACCACAATGATCATCAATGTGATTTTTGGAATTGTTACCGTTGGGGTTTTTGTTTGGATCAAAGAATATCACATCGGCCTTATGTACTATATTGACCTGCCCATCTGGCTGGAGTTGCTCATCTGTGTTCTCATCTTTGAATTAATGGCGCAGTACACCGTTCATTATCTGCTTCATCGTGTAAAGTGGATGTGGAAGTTTCACATGATCCATCACAGCGACACACACCTTGATGCTACTTCAGGAACTCGCCATCATCCTGGAGATTTTGTTATGCGCGAAATATTTGCGTTGGGAGCAGTCGTGGTAACGGGTGCACCCGCGGGATACTATTTCTTCTACCGCTTTTGCACAATCTTCTTCACGTACTTTACCCATGCGAATATAAACTTACCCGTATGGCTTGATAAACCATTAAGTCTGGTTTTCATTACGCCCAACATGCATAAATTTCATCATCATTATCAGCGGCCATGGACAGATACTAACTTTGGAAATATTTTTTCCATTTGGGATCGTCTGTTTGGGACCTTTGTATATGATGATCCTAAGAAAATAAAATATGGACTAGATGTGCTGGATCCCACGAAAGATGAAAACATTGGGTATCAGTTCAAGATACCTTTTAATAAGACAATCAAAACAGATTATTGAATACCTTACTTAACTGATGTTACTTAAATAATCCCATTTTATGTTGAAATACTCCAGCGATGTTCTGCGCGCGGGTTTTAACCTCATCCGCCTTGAAGCCAGCAAAGTGTTCATCAACAGTTTGGATGAATAATTCTAACCAACGATTAAAGTGTGAGGAATCAATAGCAAGGTGAACGTGCTTTTGAAAGGGGTTGCCTTGATACGATTGATCGCCAAATAGCATGGAATACCAGAAATTATACATGATAGGAAGATGATGCGGCCAATTTACCTGGCTGAAGGCAGCCAAAAGTAAATCATCACTTTTCACTTTGTCGTAAAATGAATTAACCAACACTTCAATGTCCTTCCTATCAATAATATCAGTCATCTAAATCGTGTTAAATCAAAGCTGCCACAAAATTTCAACTTCCTGTGGCAGCCTATGTTATATTTTGAGAATATTTATTTCGCAGCCGGAGGCAAAAGAACCGCATCAATTACATATACAATACCATTAGATGCAGGAACTATTCCTAAAATATTAGCACCGTTCACTGTATATTTTCCGTCTTTAAAACCGATGACAACATTATCCAGGTTCACCTGATTTATTGTTTGTCCGTCTTTCAAGTTCTCTAGCTTATACACTCCTACGGCCACATGATATTCCAGAATATTGCGCAAGGCATCCTTGCTCTCTGGCTTCAATAAACCCTCTACCGTTCCTTCCGGTAATAAACCAAATGCCGTGTTAGTAGGTGCAAATACAGTGAACGGGCCAGCATTGGAAAGTACATCTACATACTCTGCAGTCTGTAATGCCGTTACAAGAGTAGTGTGATCTGGCGATCCAACGGCTACTCGCACGACATCTTTTTGTGATACATCATCTTGAACAGAAGACTGCCCACCGCCAGCAGGAATTCCTTCTACCGCAGTTGTTGTTTCTTGATTACCACCACCGCAGGAAAATAAAAACATTGGTAGTGCAGTTAAAATAGCCAGGTAAGTTCTTTTCGTTTTCATGTGTTTTTATATTTAGGGTCGTTTGATTTTTAACAGAACAAATTTGAGTGTTGCGAATTAACTAAGGAATGATATTTATCAGTTCTGAAATTAATACTTGCAATATTCATCTCATTTCCAGAAATAAAATATGATTAGAATCATGTTTTAAAGCAGGACGGTCAACCTTGGGTTCAAGTAAAACTATCGGACACCTTGAATTTCGTGGCATCCATATGATCACGATCATAGCATTTCTATTCGCATGGCAATAGCTTTGACCAAACTAAACAATCAAACAAAATGACAGCAACAGTTGAAACACTTGACAGGGCCTCTGCCTCCGTAGCCGATATAGCCTTACGTTTTCCTCATGCCATTGATATTTTAAACAAGCATCACTTAGACTATTGTTGCAATGGGAAGAAACGATTCGATGACGTTTGTAAAAGAAACAATCTTGATCCTGAACAAATCTGGCAGGAAGTGCAACATGCCAATGGTGGCTCTTCTTCAGGGAAACCAGATCGCTTCGAATCCTGGAAACTTACCTTACTGATTGACTACATTGTTATGAATCATCATGTATATGTTACCAGCGCGATTCCTGAAATCAAGGGACTATTGAACAAGGTGTGCCATGCGCATGGTGAAGACCATCCCAATTTACTTAGCGTGAGAGAAAAATTTAATAGCCTATCGGAAGAACTATTAGCACACCTGCCAAAAGAGGAGGAACTTTTATTCCCTGCCATTAAGCGAATTGAACAAAATGCATTAAACGCTAAAGACTCCTCATCATCTGATAATCTAACTATTCCGATCATGGTAATGGAACATGAACACGAGACGGCTGGTGACCTGATGAAGTCAATCCGAACGTTAACCAATCACTTTATGCCACCCTCGTTTGCCTGTCCCACCTTCTTGATCACCTATAAAATGCTTCAGGAATTTGACAACGACTTGATGCAACACATACACCTGGAGAATAACCTTTTGTTTCCAAAGGCAAAAATTTTAAATCAAAACTAAAGGGTCATATGGAATTGAACCAGCACATCTTAAGTGATCTGATCATCTACATGAAGTATGCGCGGTATCTGCCAGAGTTGAAGCGAAGGGAAACCTGGCCGGAGATCTGCCTGAGATACGAGACGATGATGATTGAAAAATACCCGCTGATCAAAACTGATATTCAAAATTGGATGCAGTTTGTATATCAAAAGAAAGTATTGCCTTCCATGCGAGCCATGCAATTTGCCGGTGCTGCTATTGCACGTAACCACAGTCGCATTTACAATTGTGCATACCTGCCGGTAGACGATGTGCGTGCATTTTCAGAAACACTATTCTTGTTATTAGGCGGAACTGGTGTTGGGTATTCGGTTCAATATCATCACGTAGAAAAATTGCCGCCCATTCAAAAAGCAGGTAAGATCAGAAAGTTTTTAATTGGCGATAGTTTGGAAGGATGGGCCGATGCCATAAAGGTTTTGCTGAAAGGATACTTTGGTTTAAGCGATTACCTACCTGAATTTGATTACTCTGATATCCGACCAAAAGGTGCGCGATTAGTAACAGCCGGTGGTAAAGCACCTGGCCCCGAGCCCTTAAAAATTTGTGTTGCTCACGTGCAAGCCGTGCTCGATCGTAAGAAACGAGGCGAAAGGCTTACACCACTCGAGTGTCACGATATGATGTGTTATCTCGCCAATGCCGTGTTGGCCGGAGGTATTCGAAGGTCGGCCATGATTTCATTATTCTCTGCAGAAGATGAAGAAATGTTAACGTGCAAATTTGGTAGCTGGTGGGAACTAAACGAACAACGTGGTCGAGCAAACAATTCGGTTGTATTGCCACGAGAAACCACTTCACGAACCCAATTCTTTAATCTGTGGAATAAAATAGAAGTATCGGGTTCGGGCGAACCGGGATTTTATTTTACCAACGATTTAGACTGGGGAACAAATCCGTGCTGCGAAATTGCTTTGCGTCCATTTCAATTTTGCAATCTATGTGAAGTAAATGTATCAGATATTTTGAATCAGGACGATTTGAATGAACGCGCCAAAGCCGCTGCGTTTTTAGGAACGTTGCAAGCTGGCTTCAGTAACTTTCACTATCTGCGCCAAGTATGGAAGAAAACAACGGAAGAAGATGCCTTGATAGGTGTAGGCATGACGGGCATTGCGAGCGGAAGAGTAGCACAATACGATTTACTGGAAACAGCCGAGGTCATTAAAAAAATGAATCTTAAAACTTCGGCTCAAATTAAAATTGAATTCGCTGCACGCAACACCACCATCAAACCATCGGGTACCACATCACTTGTGTTGGGTACTTCTTCTGGCATTCACGCCTGGCACAACGACTATTACCTAAGACGCGTGCGCATCGGAAAGAACGAAGCGCTCTATCAATACTTATCTATTAACCATCCGGAATTATTAGAAGATGATTTACTAAACAGCAAGCAAGGTATTATCTGTATTCCTCAAAAAGCACCAGCAGGAAGTATTCTTCGAACCGAAGATGCAATGGATTTACTTCACCGCATCAAAAAGTTTAATACCGAATGGGTTCGAAATGGATTTCGCAGAGGTAACAATGCAAACAATGTGTCGGCTACGGTATCCGTTCAAGATGGCGATTGGAAAAGAGTGGGCGAATGGATGTGGGAGAATAAAGCCTCGTACAATGGATTAAGTGTTTTGCCGTATGACAATGGAAACTATAAGCAAGCGCCTTTTGAAGATCTTTCCAAAGAGCAATTTGAAGTGCTGGAAAAAAGCCTGAAAGCTATTGATTTGACAGGCGTTTTTGAGCATGAAGATGAAACCGATCACAAGGCGGAAGCTGCCTGCGCAGGTGGAGCCTGCGCTATCGTGTAGCAAATTGAAGCATTCGAATTTTATCCAGTCATTCCCTATGATTTAAATCATATAATAAGACTCTAGACCGAGATACCTTCGCCACAAACGAGGAAGGTATGGAACTCAACTTTATTCAATTCTTAATGAATCCCAAAAAATGGTGGATTCCCATCACCATTATTCTAGCCATCAGCATCACAGGTGTTTCGATCATTGGCTATGAAACCTATTACAAAGCGCCACCGATACCTGATTACATAACAGAGAATGGTGATTCTGTTTTCACCCATGACGAAATTTTAAGAGGCCAATCCGTATTTCTGAAATACGCGTTGATGGAATATGGAAGTATGTTTGGCGATGGCGCCAACCGCGGCCCTGATTACACGGCACAAGCACTTCACCAGATTGCTTTTCACATGCAGCAATACTATGCCAACCAACCTGACATTTCAAAAATGGAATGGCTAGGTGTTAATGTGCAGGTGCAACGCGAGATTAAAGAAAATAACTACAACAGTGAAAACAATCGAGTAAGCTTGTCTGCTGCACAAGTCTATGCATGCGAACAATTGACACTTTATTACATGAACGTTTTTAAAGGAACAGGAAAAGATTCCTTTGCACCTGTCAATTACATTAAAGACGATTCAGAAATCAGACAGCTTTCTGCTTTCTTTTATTGGGGCTCTTGGGTGTGCGGTGTAGAGCGACCTGGCAAAGCATATAGCTACACACATAATTGGCCATACGATCCTGATGCCGGTAATACACCCTCACCGGCAGTTATCATCTGGACAATTATTGGGTCATTGGGTTTGATACTCGGATTGGGAATAGTCTTGTATTATCACGGAAGACTTGAGAAGTTAAACGATTCTGCATACGTCACGAACTCTGGCCCGCTGATGACGCAGGATGGTGTTGCCAAATTTCAACCCACATCATCACAACGTGCCACGTTCAACTATTTTTATCTCGCTATTTTACTTTTCATTGTACAAGTAACAGCAGGTATTTTAACCGTTCATGATTTCCTGAACTTCACCACCTTCTTTGGTTATGACCTTAGAACGATACTTCCTATTACTATTACACGAAGTTGGCATGTGCAATTATCTATTCTTTGGATATCTACCTGCTGGATCGGTACTTCTTTTTTTATCGCCCCGCTCCTATCCCCACAGGAACCTGCACATCAGACCAAAGTCATCAATCTAATTTTTATCCTAATTGTAATTTTAGGTATCGGTTCGATGATTGGAATCTATGCCGGGCCGTTGGGCTTCTTTAAGAACTGGTATTTGTTCGGTCATCAGGGTTGGGAATATGTGGAGCCCGGAAAACTTTGGCAGGGATTGCTCTTTGTCATTCTCGCCATATGGTGCTACACTCTTTACAAAGCACTGAAGCCAGCTATAAAAATCGGTCAGCCCTGGCAATTACCAAATTGGTTGGTATATGCCACTTGTAGTATTCTCGTGTTGTTGCTTTCAGGGTTCGTGGCCACTCCTAAAACTAATTTTGTAATTGCCGACTTCTGGCGTTGGTGTGTCATTCACATGTGGGCAGAGGCTTTCTTTGAAGTGTTCACGACAGTCCTCGTAGGTTACTTCATGGTATTAATGGGATTAGTGAGCAAGCAAGCTGCCATACGTGTAATCTATATTGCTACTTTGCTCTTCTTAGGATCAGGCCTACTTGGTATTTCACACAACTTCTATTGGAATGCCAAACCCGTTGGCACCATGGCATTGGGTTCTGTTTTTTCAACTCTTCAAGTTATTCCGCTCATCTTGTTAACACTTGAAGCCTGGCGATTTCAAAAGTTGCCCTCAGTAGTTGAATCCACTTTAGTCAACGGCAAGGAGTCCTATAAATTTGGAATGCCAGAAGTATTTCTGTTTCTGATTGGTGTAAACTTTTGGAATTTTTTTGGCGCTGGCGTGTTGGGATTTATTATCAACCTTCCATTAGCCAATTATTACGAACACGGAACTTATCTTACCGTCAATCATGGTCATGCGGCCTTGATGGGCGTGTACGGCAATCTCTCAATTGCTACGATTCTATTTTGCAGCCAACTTCTCACGGACAGTAATCATTGGAAAGGAAATGCATTGCGTATTTCATTTTGGTCGATCAACATCGGATTAATGTTAATGGTTTTGTTAGATATGTTTCCCGCTGGTCTTCTTCAGTTTCAGACGGTGGTGGAAAAAGGGCTTTGGTTTGCAAGGTCAGCTGAATTCATTGACAGCAAAGCATTTCAAACATTGACGTGGATGCGCATTATTGGTGGAAGTATTTTTGTAGTAGGAGGTGTTTTGCCATTAACATGGGCAATTACTTCTTCAGCAAGACACTTCAAAAAAATTAACACTAATTCCGATCCAGCTTTCAAAGAAGAAGAAACACTTGAAAGCATCGAAAACTAAATTCATTTTAATAAAAATACTTATGCAACCGTCTCTTCACACCTTCCATATCCCCGTTATGGGTTTGGCGTTCACCATGGACTCTCCTATCAAGGTTGCCCATTTTGGAATATCTTCGGTTATGTCCATCGTAGAAGATAGACTTGTGGAGATGATGCGCAAGCACTACTACGAAAAACTAAATGAAAAATATATTCCAATATCCATCCATGTAAATGATTACCGCGCCAAGCGAATTACGGATTACCTGAACTTGGTAAACAGGATTGTTTCAGATCAGTTGGAGAAGTTGAAAAGATCAGCCTTTATTGTTGGCAATGACATCGCGCGATATTTTGAGATGCTGCCCACTGAAAATAAATTAAGGGAACTTTACTTTAACATGATTCAGTCAACTGATGGATCAGAGAAAGAGTCTCTGCAGAAGTACCTGAGAAGTCAAGTCGTGGCAGGAAGCATTGATGTAAACATCATGACCAAACTGGATGGTAATAACTCCGGCAACGAAGGTGTTCCTATTGAAGATGGCACGGATGCTGTCGCTGCTTTGCGCGGATATGCATTAAGTAGTTTAACCAATTCTTCCATCATTTTCTCGGCTGGTCTAAATCCGCGGTTGTTTAACTACCTGGAAAAGTTCACCACATTTGATGCAACTGCCTGGGGTGAATTCGACAAAAAAGTAGTAATCAAAGTAAGCGACTATCGTTCTGCATTGATTCAGGGAAAATATCTCGCCAAGAAAGGAATATGGGTAAGTGAGTTTCGGATTGAGTCAGGATTAAACTGCGGTGGCCATGCATTCGCCACCGATGGCTATCTGATGGGCCCCATACTGGAAGAGTTCAAAAGTAAACGAGATGAATTGCGAACAGCGCTTCATGAAATTTATCATCCTGCTGTTCGTGCAAAAGGCAAACCCACATTCGATTCACCTCACCCCATTAAGATCACCGCGCAAGGAGGAATTGGTACATCCGAAGAAAATCAATTCTTATTGAATCACTACGGAATAGACAGTACTGGTTGGGGTACCCCTTTTTTGCTTTGCCCCGAAGCCACCACAGTTGACAATAAGACACTACAAACACTAAGCAAGGCCGGCAAATCGGATATCACGTTAAGTAATAACTCCCCATTAGGTGTGCGGTTTCATTATTTGAAAGGAACCTCTTCGGACCAAGAGAAACAAAAAAGGATTGATGCAGGCAAGCCCGGAAGTCCTTGCACCGAAAAACATCTTGCCTTTAATACCGAGTTTACCACCGAGCCCATCTGCACGGCTTCGTCAAAATATCAGAAGCTAAAAACCGAGCATCTAAAATCGCTAAACCTCCCGGATGCAGAATACACAAAATTACTGAATGACGTTCATGCAAAAGAATGCCTGTGCGTAGGA
The DNA here is from genome assembly GCA_043750455.1 of Bacteroidia bacterium. Classification (GTDB taxonomy): domain Bacteria; phylum Bacteroidota; class Bacteroidia; order Cytophagales; family Cyclobacteriaceae; genus ELB16-189. Next base: position 18,300 of record JAYVBN010000098.1, read on the forward strand.
CTCAGCAACTCCGCCAGCATCGAATACAAACAACCCTTTTTAAAACATTTGAACAGCGTTACCATCTGCCCCGGTCCAAACATTGCCTATTTCTCAAAAATTGTTTCGCTTCAGGAAATGATCGATCATATTTACGGTAGGGGGAATGTAATAACAGTAGACAACCGTCCCCACATGTTTATAAATGAATTGCTACTGTACGTGGATTATTTAACCGAACAAGTTGAAAGTGCCGGTCTGGATGGAAAGAGAATTCAGTATTGCCAGAAGTTTGCTGAGAATATGCTTGCTGGGATTAATTACTATAAGACGCTGGAAATTGGATGCGGGAATGGATCTTTTCGGATGATACTTCAGAGGATAGAGGACCCTATTATGGAGCTAATCAGCTTTCTACCAAATAAAATAACTACAGACACTCAAGCTGCTTTCGCCCGATAATTGGTTCGAATCACTATTATGACAAGTGTTATAAAGTAAAGAAGTATTCCTATTCCCGTAAGGATGCCACTTATCTTACGGCCCTCTATACTACCGAAAGCATCTGAGCCTACCCGGAACAAGAGAGAACCCTGAACCAAAAAGAGCCAACCGTATAGTATAGGATGATAGGGCTTGAGCGTAATTCCAAGAACGCCAGGCAGGATAATCGGACCATGTGCAAAGATCATGGAGAAAGCATAGCCAATAAAAAAAGAATGAACCAAAATGTCATACGAAAAAACAGAATCAGGCAATGTGATCATTAACGTTCCTTCAATGAATAACCAGGCATTTGCTAATAATAGTGCTGTGGATGAGAATCTTGTGAGTCCTTGCTTCTTTAATCCGATACTGATTACATCATGCTTTAGCATCCATATTGAAATGCATACAAGAGCGACACCGGAGAAATATTTTCCAGCTCCGTGAAACGGAATAATAATTCCAACCAAGAACAAGAAGAGAAAACTAAGTAAGAAGTACTTATTATTCATAGACACCGGCAAAAACTTGGATAACTCCAAACGTTCTCCTGTAATCGATAACAACAAAAACCCCATCCACCACGGGAAAGCGGAAGGATAAAATTGCTTTTGAAGCAACATGGCATTTCCTATAACTAAACAGCACGCACCCAATACCATCAACACTATCGAAATATCTCGTGGATACGTATACCAGTAATAGGCTTGAATTGAAAATAAACCAATACTTCCAACCAAAAGAAAGACCAAACCCGTTTGAAAATATCCCGGTATAGTCATAACAAGACTAAGGGCACTTATCAAGGGGATGATCAACAACAGATTTCGCTTCAGCGGAATTACCTTTTCCAAGGCAATGAGCGTTGCTAAAAAACCTCCCACCATAATTGCTCCATGATGAACTGCCAGCGAGCCCACAGGAAGATTCCAACCAATGCGAATGAGACCCGCCCATAAACCTGCCAGCAGGTTAACCACAGCAAGCATCATAAACGGAATCCTTAAGTAAACCATACTCTTAATACAAAGAAAGAAAGGGTCCTATATGTCCTTCTTAACAAATTTCCTCATGGCCAATAGCAATGGGGCAAGAGTCCACACGACTAGAAAAAGGATGGAATACACAATTCCCAAGCTGCTGCCAAAGAAATTCTTATAAAACGCTCCGGTGTAACCCATCAACGCAGACAAATCAAGTTTCAACAAAATTATGATCCGAGCCAGATCAATAGGATTTAGAGAAACCAATGCTAAGGTAATTTTATCTAACGGATAATCGCTGAAACTATAGATGATGTACAGAATCAAGCCATCATAAATCAAGGTGAAGTAAAACCAAAATAGCAAGGCTATACCAATTGCTTTAGCTTTGTCGCGAGTTGAAACGGATGCTGCGAAAGCCAATGCCACAAAAACAAAGGTCAATAAAAGCCCAGCCATAATGAGGTAAACAGAACTCTCACTAAAATTTAACAGCAGCATAGGTATGGCAACGCCAATTAAATAGGCCGCTGATAAGGCAATCGAAATGGAAATATATTCTGCAAAGTAAATTGTTTTACGACTTATCGGCTGGGCGAGAAGAAGCTCAATAAACTCATATGAATTATAAAAATGGATAGTGGTGAAAATGATACTGACCAAGGGTACCACTAAAAGAATAATATTCAATAGGCTTAAAGTTGCTTTCCCCGGATCACTATCCAAGCTGAACATACTAAAGGTAACAACCAACAAAAAAAGTGTGTAGAGCATGACAAACCGATTTCGCAGAATATCGTAGATCACATATTTGGCAATCTTTATCATACTCTTTCCGTTTCCTTAAGGTTCCTTTTCATAATAGTGGCAATCGCCCGACCGAGCTTTATTTCTCCAGTCTCCTCCTTTAGAAGATCTATTGTATCGTTAAATAAAATCTTCCCTTCTTCGAGGTACACCACATTTGAAGTGAGTTCATCGAGATCGCTCATGATATGAGAGGTGATTAAAAAAGTTCTATCCCTATTTTTCTCAGCAAGTATTTTCTCTTTTAGAATTTCAACCGCAATAGGATCAAGGCCAGCAGTTGGCTCATCTAAAATCATAATACGGGGATTAAATAAGAAAGCGAGCGAAGCACTCACCTTTTGCCGGGTTCCACCTGATAGCGTATGCATGCGCTTATCGCTCATACGATCAAGTTTGAATTCTTTAATCAAATCCTCATCCAGACGAGATTGATCCTGTCGCAAGTCGCGAATCATGTCAAATATTTGACCTATCTTCATTTGATCGGGGTAGCGTCCGATCTGAGGCATATAACCAATCAGGTTTCGATAACTCCAGTCATTGGCAATGGACTTTCCGTTGACCGTGATGATACCTGTATCGGGTATCACCATTCCTAGTATACACTTAATTAAGGTTGTCTTCCCCGAGCCGTTAGGGCCGATCATAGCATATGAATTACCCGGATTAAAATCTAACTGGATGGATTTTAATACCTCCAACTTCCCAAACTTCTTGTACAGGTCAGAAACTGTAATCATTAGAATCGTTGTTCGTTAATGGTTGTTCGTTAATCGCAATAAAGACAGCTGACACTGCGAAGATGTCTTGATGTCTGTTCTCTGCGTAAGTCCTGCTATCAAAACTTGTAATCATAATTACGCATAGCTGGATGGATATCCTTTAAATTTTCAGGCGTTATACTCGGTATTACTTTTTCTGTACGGTCGAGCATGTATACCAAAAAGCTCCGCCATAGCATAACAGCTGAAGGCATTTTTTCAACCACCATAGAATATAAACTGACAGGGTGAAAGGGAACATCTCCAACTTTGTCTTTATCCAAATCATATCCTTCATACTTATCCCAATAGTTGGCATCAACTGTATTTAAAACCAAAGATCCGTTAGTTGCCATATCGAATGTATTGGATAGGAAACTATTCTTTGAAAAAACATTCTCATCACAGTTAGCCTGTATTTTTATTGCCCAACCATTTCCATTAAAAACATTTTTGACAAAATGACAACGGCTTGAGCCTTCCATATAAACAGCTACGGTATTTTTCGCAAAGTGATTATTCCGGATGTCTCCATCACCAATATCCTTTAACAAAAGACCATAGGAAGCAGCCCCCCAATTATCTTCAAATCGATTGCCAGTCATCTTTACATGTTTGGTGTACATGACCGCTACACCTGCTCCGTTATTTTGAAAGGTGTTGGATCGGTATTCATCGTTGTGAGAAAACATAAAATGCAAACCGTAGCGCATGTTATGATGGCTTAAATTCTTTTCCACTAAAGAGTTGGTAACGAATTCAAAGTAAATTCCATCGCGATGACCACTGACGGTATTATTTCGAATGGTTATAGAGTCACATTTCCAGGCATGGATGCCATTGCCAATCTGATGCTCTGCCTCCGCATTGGAATGAAGGACATTGCCTTCGATCAAACTGTGCTTAGAATTTGATAAATGAATTCCAAAAAAAGTATCTTCAAATTGATTGTTCAACACTTTTAATCGCTTTGCATCAAGGGCATTGATGGCAGAGATGTCGTTGATGCTCCCAATGCCAGTATTGATCATTCGTAAACCAATAATGGAAACATCGTTGGCTGCGATAGTGAAAATTTCAAACTTATTTTCTCCATCTAAGATTGGATAGTCAATTCCGAAAAGTACAATTGATTTTTGAATGACTAAGTTGCCTTCTTTGTAAATGCCGGGCAAGATGCGAATCGTATCGCCATTTACTGAAAGTCCAATTGCTGACTTAATCGAATTGAGATTTCCCTTTGGATTTACAATCCACGTTTTTCCAACTGCAGAAAAGAATGGAAGTAATAATAGACATAAAACAAGTATGCGCATTATTTATATTGAGTTGTCACTTCGCCCCATCCCAAGTAAATTGCTTTCCATTCTTTCTTAAAGGTATCCATACTTGTCTTTGTTTCAAAAGCTGCCACCTGTCCGTTCATAGGACTGCGTATGGCAGCAGATTTTAAATAAAATCCATTAGTCGCATCAATAAGTTTACCCGGATTGCTATAATCGATTACAAGTTTATGCTGAAAGTCTTCTGCGGGTTCATATCCTGAATTATAAAAATTCAAGAAACAATTCATATCATCAAACTTATACACTTTACCTTTCTTGGTGACCAACTCCGCTCCGAACTTATTATCCATCATTGTCATTTTGCAAAAGTGACAGATGTCTGTTCCGTATACCAATGGCTCAGGATCTGTTGAACAAGAAATTAAAAATAATGCAAGTAGACTTAAACAAAATAAAAGTTTAACGTCTTTGCGAGCGCCAGCGTGGGGTCTGCGGGAGAGCGCGAAGCAATCTCCGATTTTAGGGATCGCTTCGCCCTTCCCGCTTTCTTTCCCTGGCGCTCGCGATGACGTCAAATTATTTGTTTTACATAACATCGAAGAATGAGTCATATTATTTCTTGCTTTTCCACTCGTAAAATACCAGACCTCCAAGAAGTACACCTACTCCAATAAAAATCCAGCCACCAATATCGGGGCCAGAGAATGCGGTGAAGTTTAATAATATTTCTGTTCCGATCAGAGGAGGTTGGTAAGACATACCTTCGATCTTAATCGGAGCTTCTGGGTTTAGGTTGTGCCCATAATCGTAACCCCAAAGATAGAAGTCTATGAGCGCACCAATACCAGCTGCTAAAATCACTGCCAGGAAGGTGATGAGCATAAAGCGCTTATTGATAATACTGGTTAATAATCCAATACCAATAATACCACCTACGAGATAAATCATATAACCAAATTCCGGGAACATGCTTACCTCAATGGTCTTCATGCCTATGTAATGATTCAATGCGCTAATCGTCTTTACATCTCCGCTAAGCGTATTGATCCAGATTTTCATCTCAAGTCCTTCAGGGTATTGTGGAGCCCACATCAGTATCTGCCATAGGGGAACAAAGTAGGCGGAGATGAGTGCCAGTGCCGATACCGCCACAGCCACCCTGGTAATTGGTTTTAATGATTTCATTATAGTTACGTTACTACTTCGCCCCTTTTTTCGGTACACTTTAAAAAGGCGCCCCAAAGCCGAGGCGCCCTACTCAAACCTGTAAACTATGAAACCTACTTACTTTGAGCCTGTCTCCTCAATTACACCGGTAGAGAATTTAATTGGAGTTTTGCTACCGGCAGGAGATACGCGCGCATACCCCTGCATCTCCTGGTGTAGTGCTGAACAAAAATCTGTACAATAAAAAGGCACTACTCCAATCTCATCAGGTATCCATTTTAGTGTTTGTGTTTCACCTGGCATCACGAGTATCTCAGCATTGGCAGCACCCTTCACCGCAAAGCCATGTGGTACATCCCAATCCTGCTCTAGGTTGGTGACGTGAAAATACACTACATCGCCCATCTTAATCCCTTCAATATTATCAGGCACCAAATGTGAACGAATGGCGGTCATATACACGTGTACTTCATTTCCTTTACGAATAACCTTTGCCTCCTTCTCGCCTTTGGCTACGTAAGGGTGATTGTTTTCTTCTATCTTAAATATTTTGACAGAATTAGGCGCAATCAAACTTGCGGGAATAGCCTCTGCATAATGTGGCTCTCCTGTTGTTGGGAAGTCGAGAAGCAATTGCATTTTATCTCCGGAGATATCATACAGTTGAGCGGATTGCGTTAACTCAGGGCCTGTTGGCAAGTAACGATCTTTCGTGATTTTGTTGTAAGCGATTACATACTTACCGTGTGGCTTGCTTGTTGGCCCACCTGGAACACACAAGTGACCGATTGAATAATAAGTAGGAACTCTATCTAAAACTTCAAGGGTCTTCACGTTCCACTTCACAATCTCTGATGATACAAAGAAAGAAGTATAGGCATTGCCTTTTTCATCAAACTCTGTATGCAATGGCCCAAGACCAGGCTTCTTCACCTCGCCATGCAAAGCAGATTCATATTTTATTACAGGTATACCTGCAAACTCACCCTCGAAATCTTTTGCTGCAATAGCCGCTTGTATTTTTGTAAATGAAAACACCGGAATGATAGCAGCTAATTTACCAGAAGCCACAATGTATTCACCACTAGGATCAGTATCACAACCATGTGGAGATTTAGGGCATGGGATAAAATAGATGATGTCTTTTAGAATTGTTGGGTCAAGTTGAAGAACTTCCGTCATCATTTCTGATGTGGCAGAATGTGTGTTCTCATCCAATACATTGTGTGCATACCTTGCTTTTACTTTCACGCCTTTTCCTTGTGCAATATATTCTTCCGCTTTTTTCCAGTTCACAGCCATAATAAAGTCTTTGTCTTTCTGTGTAGCGTTTACTTCCAGCAGTGTGTACGCTTGCTCTGTATTGTAGCAAGAGAAAAAGAACCAGCCGTGAGAAGGGCCTTTGCCTGCACGCGACAAGTCAAAGTTTACACCGGGTGTCTTCAGCTGAAAGCCGATATTCATACGACCTGTAATAGGATCAATCTTGATAAAACTGATTGTTCCCTTAAAGTTTTCTTTGTAGGTGCTGATAGGTACATCTCTGTTTTCGCCCATGGGCACGCTAAAGCGTGTACCCGCCACAATGTATTCGCTATTTTCTGTAATAAAAGGCGAAGAGTGATTGCCACCACTGTTTGGGAGTTCTAATATTTCTTCCGTCTTAAATGTTTTCAGGCTAATACGCGCAACACGAGGTGTGTTGTTGGCATTGCCAAACGCCCAGCGACCATCATGTTCGCCTTTGGTAAGTGAAAGTGCAATGTGGTGAAGATCATCCCAGGGCACATAACCGTGCGAGGTATTGAGCATAGGTTTTGTTTCCTCGCTGTATCCATACCCGTTTTCGGGGAATTGTGAAAACACGGGAAGAATGCGAAACAATCTGCCCGATGGAATACCATAAACACTCATCTGCCCATTGAAACCACCCGATACAATGTTATAAAACTCATCGTACTTGCCAGGAGCTACATACACTTTGGACGCAGCATTACCAACAAATGCTTCCTGCGGGCCTTTTGGTTTACAACTGTTGAAGGTGATGGCTGTCGCTACTATCAGAAGAAGGACAACCGATTTTATTAACGTTTTCATTTTTAGATTTGTTATAGTTAAGCTATTTGGTTTCTATTTATCGAGATCTTGATTATTTCTCACCATCATTTTGACGCATATACTCTAACACATCACGAGCATCGCCAATCGACATATTTTGATTAGGCATTCTCATTAAGCATAGTTCTAAAAGTTTCTGAGCCTCTGGATCTTTTTCAAGCATTACATCCACATTGGTAATCATGTTCATAATCCACTCAGGCTTTCTGTTTATCGTAACATTTTTCCAGCCGGGACCAACTATGCGCTGATCGGTAAGCTTATGACAAGCAGAACACTTCATCTCATAAATAGCCAGACCCCTTCCTACACGATCAAGCTCAAGCGGTGTCTTCAGTGTAACATTTTTAACAGCGCCCAGACCTTTGGTGGGATCACTGATGATGTCTTCGACTGCAGATTTAGTAGAAGGTTGATCAGGAAACTCTTCTGAACCTTTGGGCTTTTCCGGTGCGCAGGAGAATGTCAACAAGGCGACTAAAATGACTAATAGGTATTTCATAGTTTTTGGTTTATTAAAATTTACAATGTTATTTTTCTGCCCACCAATTGAAGCTTGCCATCGCCTTCCATCTTTTTTACTGTACGAATGACCGTTTCCACACGCAAACCACTCATGTCCGCAAGTTGCTGCCGTGTAAACGGAACCACATACGTATGATTACCTCTCACCATACCGTTTTTCGTTACTGTGCTCCTCGTTGAATCTTCTTTCAAATATTTAAGAAGACTCATGATGCGATGCTCAGGATCGTAAAATGAAATCTCTGAAAGGATCATTGATTTATATTTTAAACGCTGACATAAAATCTGATCCAGTTGAAGATGTATTTCAAAATTTTCTTTAAGAAGTCTGAGGAAATTTTCTTTGCCAAGCTTGATGACCACCGAAGGCTCTAGCGCCATTGCACTACTAGGATAGGGAAAAGAACAAAATAACGGAGGCTCACCAAAACTATCATCTGCTTTAAAAATTCCCTGAATAAACTCCTGACCTTCCTCACTGTTGGTGATCATTTTAACAGCACCTTCCTTTATCTGGAAATAATTCAAAGCTTCATCACCTTCCTGAAAGATAATATCATCCTTTTTTAGGTTAATTTCTCTTGCTCCATACGCTTTTAGCACTTCCAGATCAATCATTCTGCCTTTTTTCAGGTTAAGTAAACCTACCTCTGTTAGGTAATTCAAAACATGATTTTCCTCATCTTTTTCATTGATTTTGGACATGAATCCATTTAGCAGCGGGTTCCATAAGGAATTATAATCAATAAAGCAGGAAGGCATGCCAGTCTTTTTCATGTCAGTAATAACACTTCAAAGATGCTTTGGCTCCAAAAACTATTTTATGATTGCAATCATAAAGTAGCCTTATTTGAAAATTTTCTATTAAGTAAGGAATCCTCTACTATTTGCAGACAACAATACTCTGATCGAGCGGAGTAATAGTACTTTCGTGATAGTGCACATATAAACTGCGGGTGATTAACAAAGCGCCCAAGGCAATCATCATCACGGTTGTAATTTTCCGAAAACTGAATTTGAATTGACTCACCAACAGTTGGATGACGGATGTAAAACCTAACATAACGGGTAATGTGCCTGCACCAAAAATCAGCATAAAGAGGAATCCACTAGAGGCATCAGCCAAAGTAAGGCAATAGGTCAACGCGAGATAGGTCAATCCGCATGGTAATAGCCCATTAAGCATACCCATAAAAGTGATAGAAGAAAATGTTTTACGTTCCAGGTATCTAGAAAACATCTTTTTTAGTCCATTTGTGATTCTTTGAAGAGTGCCCGTAACAAAAGGAATTCTGATATAACTGATACCCGCCAGACCAAAGATGATGAGCAGACTGCCTAGTCCGATACTCAGGATATTCTGAAACCCAGAAAACTGAAACAGCGATCCGAACGTGCTGACAATCGCACCCAGAATTCCGTAACTAAAAATTCTGCCACCATTATAGAGTAAGCGATTGATGAAAGCAGGGGAACGAAGAGAGGTTACGGCCATAACAAGGGGACTGCACATGCCTAAGCAATGCAAGCTACCTGCAAATCCAATAATAATAGCTGTAACCCACATGCCTATAGCGTTATCATATCTTCAATATAGTACTCTTTACCATTCATGCTCCAAAGCATTTTTACCCGATACATTCCCCCCGGCAAGGTGCTAACATCAAATTGTTGTTGAGTTTGTTCAGATACCTGTAGCGCGAATTGCTTATCCAACCTGACATCAGACGGTCGAAATAACTTAATCTCCCCTTTATCCATTGCATTAAACTGATTGAACTTGATTTCAATTACACCATTCGATATACTGATGTCTGGCTTCTCCTCAAGCCTTGAAGTGTTATTGATCCTTTCGATCTGCTGCTGGTAGGCGAGCTCATCGGCATAATAATTTTTTGACACCAGATTTATATCTTGGCGAACGCAAACTGTTACCAACGTGCCAATAAACATGGCAAACAAAACAAACGATACCACAATCCATTTTCCCCAATTCATATTCTTAATTGTTAGAGGCTTTACTTACAGGTCCTATAAATTTAACTTTTAACTTTTCAAGAAGTTCACCGTCTTTATACACACCCAACATGACAATTGTGCGAGCAGTAGAAATATTCGTAGCAGGAATCTTGATGAAGTATATAGATTTTAAGAAACTTTCTGCCGGAACGGTTATTGGTTTACCATCGGGCTTTACGAGTAAGGCACCAGCAGGTGACTCTACTTTTATT
>JAYVBN010000099.1:0-3740 GCA_043750455.1 Bacteroidia bacterium
TTTCATTCATATTTCAAACTTTCACAGGAATTTTACTGACAGCTTTCGTTCTCCAAATAACTTTACATCCTTCTTAACCTTCTGAATCAGATCGCCTTCGATTTCTTGATATAAATGATCGGGGCAGAACCATTTGAGGAAACGTAAAGGTTTATTGGGTACGTTCAAGTTACTCATGTTTTAAGTGATCAACCGGATTGGTATTGGCTGCTTTCACTGTTTGAAAGCCTGAGGTCAGTATTACGATTAATAGAATAATGCCCAGGGGAAGTAAAAAGATCAGTGGTGAAATAGTAACACGCATTTCATACATAGAAAGCCATTTGTTGGCAAAAAGAAAGATCAATGGTACAGATAGCAACGCTGAGAGCGACAATATGCGTAAATGATCACGAGAAAGTAAAGCAACAAGACTGGAGGCAGAGGCTCCCAATACTTTTCGAATGCTGATTTCTTTTAAACGCGCAGTGGCTTCAAACAAAGTCAACCCTAGAATGCCCAGACAAGCAAGAAGCGCTGCGACTACGGTGAACAGTCCAAACACCCTGCCAAAATGAACTTCTGATTTGTATTGTTTGTCGTAGTGCTGATCCATAAAGAAATAATCGAAGGGCTTTTCCGGCCAGGTTTCCTTCCATGTCCTTTCTGCAAACGCTATGGCGTCACTGGAACTAATGCCTTCATTCAACTGCATGGAATAATAAACCATCTGCCCTTTGTTGCGATGCAAACGGAAAATAGTTGGATATATGGGGACTTTTACTGACTCGTGACGATAGTCTTCCACCACGCCAATGATTTTCCATTTCTCCCATTCATCTTCCATAAAATAAATTTCTTTATCCAGCGCTTCTTGTGCTGAGGCGAATCCAAGTTCGCGTATTGTACCTTCAGACACGACTAACGACAGGTGATCGCCACTTGCCTCTGAATAATTGCGCCCCGCTTTTAACTTGATTCCATACAAGGGAATAAAATCATAGTCAATGTAAATTACTTTATACGGAACCTTTCGATCTGCGTCACTCAAAGTACGCTTTGCTAAATCAACATAGGTAAAACCGACTGGTTCTCCGGGAATGACAGAAGAAGTGCTTAAACGTGAGATGCCAGAATGTTGAAGTAACTTGGTACGGAAGCTTTCATTGGTTTCCTTTCGAATGGAGTTTTCTATTGATGTATAATTGGTTGGATTATAAACCGTGAGTATCCGATCCAGATTCATGTTTGTATTGCTGCTTCGCATAAAATGCAGCTGCTGAAAGATGACAAACAAAAATGCCATCAGTGTAATCGATGACACAAATTGAAAAGAGAGCAATGACCTGCGAAGAACAGGTTTGGAAATATTTCCCAATTTTCCTTTCAACGATTGAACAGGATTAAAGCGTGCAAGCAATAACGCTGGATAAATACCTGATATCAATGTTCCTGCAATAAAGAGAGCGAGTGCAGTCACCCAAATCCAAATGCCAATATCACCAATTGATGCAATTGGAACACCAGTGATGTATTGATAATAGGGCATGGAAAGATATACAAGCAAACACGCTGCGGTAGCGGCCAGAACGTTAATACAGGAGTATTGAATAAAGAACTGAAGAACAAGATCACTTTTGGCAGAGCCAATAATACGTCTTATCCCTACTTCCTTCGTCCGGGCAATTAATCGCGAAGTCTCCATATTGATGTAATTGATCCACGCAAGCACCAGTATGATGATAGCAATGGATCCCAATGCATAAACAAGAGTGCGATTTCCGGTTGGCTTTATATCGTAATGTAAAGGCGCGGAGAAATGAATGTCATTAATCGATTCTAGCGTAGTGTAGGTATCCTTTACATCCGGATTATCCTTTTTCTCCTTGTGTATTGCGACATTCATCCTCCATTCGAGATCTTTTATAACTGTCTGCTCATCAACTGCGATGTATGTCCACCAGTTTGGGTTTTTCCAATAATATTCTTTATCCGGAATCCATTCACCTTCCATTGGCATAACGACATCTACATCAAAATGAGAATTCTCTGGTATGTCACGCATCACACCGGTTATCACCAGAGGTTCTTTGCGATTCAGATTGGTTATCTCCTTGCCAACCACATACCTTGTTCCAAAGATTTTTATGGCCATGCGATTCGACAAGACCACGGAGTTAGGATTCTTGAGACAGCTTGCCGCATCGCCTTGTTCGAGTAACGATGAGAAAACCAGAAAAAACTCAGATCCGGTGAAGAAGTAGTTTCGTTCGTTATATACTTTATGATCGGAATATAAAATCACTCCGGTATTGGCGGGCCATTTGTAAAATGGAACAGCGTACTTTACTTCAGGAAAGTGTTCTTTCAGGAATAAACCTGTCCCATAAAAGGTACCTGCTGTGTTTTCCACCTTTTGTTGTGTGGTGATTCGATACAAGGTGTTTCTGTTTTCATGAAAATGATCATAGCTGGTTTCAAAATTGATGTATTGAATAATCAGGAAGAAGGCAGCCATTCCTACAGCTAAACCACACACGTTGATGAAGGAATAGATTTTGTTGCGCACCATATTGCGATAAGCAGTCTTAAAGTAGTTTTGAAGTATCATCATTGGAATGAGTTTTATTGAAAATCTGTTTCTTAAAATAATGCCCGGCCTAAAAAACCGGATGGTGTTCCAAATCAATTTTCTTTTTGCTTTTCTTTCACCAAATAACTTTGTATCGCTTTCAAACTTTTGAATAAGGTCGCCTTCTATCTCTTCATACAAATGTTCCGGGCAGAACCATCGAAGGAAACGAAGGATAAATTTTGGCGATGCTGATCCATTCATATTACAGGCGAGATTTCGTTATATTTGTAATCTGAATTATAGGTTATGAAAACAATTACTTTAGAGGTTAGCGATGAATTGGCTGATAAGTTCAATACCATCGAGAAAATCAAAAGGGAAATGATGCTACAAGTGTTGGTGGATCGAATGACAGACTCATCATCACTTAGCGATTTGCTTGCATTTTCCGCCACGCAGGCTGAACAACAAGGCATGACCGATGAGCTTCTCAAAAAACTTTTGAAAGATGAATAGATGAGAGTTGTTGTCGATTGCAATGTACTCATCAGCGCTGCCCTCTCTAAAAACGGTACCGCTGCCCAAGCCATCAATTTAGTAGAGAATTTCCACCACTTGATCCTCTCGGAAAAGACACTCCGCGAGTTTTCTGATACCATTCTTAAAACTAAATTTGATACATATTTTCGACCCATTGACATTCGCTTTGCAATCATAGCCCAATACTCCAATAAGTGCGAATTGATTGTCCCATTCCATCGTGTCAGGATTTGTCGTGATCCTAAAGATGACATGTACCTCGAATTAGCCTTATCAGGTAAAGCAGATTGCATTGTTTCGGGCGACCCAGATTTGCAGATTCTTAATCCATTTGAAAATATTCCAATCATTTCGCCAAGAGAATTTTTAGATAGGTTTAGTGGTGTAATTAGGTAAAGCATCCATTTTAATTTTTGAATCAAGTCTCCTTCGATTTCATCGTAGAGATGATTGGGGCAGAACCAACGGAGGAAGTGGAACATAAAAAGTTGTTTCATCTGTATTAAGTTTTTTTTCTAATCAGATAGCAGGGTTGATAGAAAGGGTAATTATTCATATCTTTGAGATAATGAAACAGCTCACGTTCAATCTTGATGACTCTCTTGCTACCCGCTTTAACAATCTTTCGCCAGAAGAAAAAAAAGGC
>JAYVBN010000100.1:0-2636 GCA_043750455.1 Bacteroidia bacterium
GAATTCATTGATTTATTTTTTGTGGTCAAGAAAGCAAGCTTAGGTTGTCCATCTAACTGTTCAACTAATTTAATGATCAACTTTAATATTTCCGCCTCTCCAGCAAAATTGATTTTATCCCAGTCATCCGAAGGTTTGTGATAATCCGAGTGTGATCCAGTAAAGAAGTGCAATACCGGAATATTTTTTAGATAGAATGAAGTGTGATCGGAAGGACCAACTCCGGCAGAGTCGGTTTTTATTTTAAGGTCATCCGATGATAAACTCTTTAGAAGATTTTCCCAAACAGGACTTGTGCCTGTTCCGCTCACGGCCAGTCCATTTGAGGTAGGATCGAGTCGACCAATCATATCCATATTCAGCATGTAGTTAGCAGTGTTTAAATCAATGGAAGGATGTTCGGTAAAAAATTTGGAACCATACAAACCAAGCTCTTCGCCACTAAAGCAGATGAAAAGAAAATTATAGTTTTCCTGCTTTCCATTGTTTTTAAAATAGCGGGCAAGTTCAATCACACCCGCAACACCCGATGCATTATCATCAGCACCATTGTGAATTTTGCCTTGAGGGTTGGCATCTAACGAGCTTCCCTGATTGCCATTGCCCAGGTGATCGTAGTGTGCTCCAATAATAATTGTTGAAGCTCGATTGTTATCCAGATATGCAACAAGATTACCGGCTTTGCCTTCTTCGCCCGTACCATGCACACCAGATTTAAAGGGAAAAGATTGCACGTATGATGTTTGATCTCCTTTTGGGTCTAATCCGATTTTTTTGAATTCGGCCTGAATATAGCCAGCAGCCATTTTTTCGCCTTCCGTTCCAGTGCCACGCCCTTGCAATGAATCGCTGGATAGGGTTTTAATGTGCTTTTGTATTTTGCTTTGGTCAATTTGCTGTGCGCGACAGCCGTTGCCAAAAATTATCACAGTTATAATAAGGAGTAAGCCATTTTTCATGTTTTCAGTATTTACCGACTGCAATTTAATTTTTATCTGCAATCTGAATGATCTATTTTTGATAAAACAAACTCTTTATGGCTGCCTTAAAAATCGTTCTGCTTACAGACTTCTCGCCATTGTCAAAGGTTGCGATTCAATACGCTATGAAAATGGCTTCAAAACTGGATGTTGAATTTGCGATTCTTAACGTGGTGCGGTTAGATGGCGTACCTAAATCAAATCTCAAGTGGAAGCAAATAGAAAGAAGCCTTGTGGCAGTTGCTGAAGAAGAAGGCGAAAAATTGGTGAGTGAGTTAAAGCAAAAGGTAAATTCCCCGATTACTTTTAAAGCAATACGTTCACATAAGGTGGCAGACATGGTGACACGCTATGTTGAAAAAAACTATACAAACCTCGTGATCATGGGCAGCCAGGGGGCAAGCCAGTTGAAAAAGGCGAGACTGGGAGGAACAACGGTATCCGTCATTGATTCCGTTCACGCGCCTGTATTGGCCATTCCTAAATTGGCAGAGTTCAAAAGTTTTAAAAATGTGGTGTACGCCTCTGATTTAAAGGATGTGAAGAAGGAATTGGAGACCATTATTCCGTTCGCTCAAATTTTTGACTCGAAGATTTATGTAGTTCACGTAGTGTCGGCCATTGACATGAAAGTGGAGGCACAGCGAAAAAATGTAGAAGCTGTGATTAAACAAACCGGATATTCTAAAATTGATTTTAAACTATTGATTCATGAGGATGTGCCAGTGGCGATCGATCAATATATTAAAGACATGAAAGCCGACTTGCTCACCACATTCACCCACGAGTTGAGTCTTTACGAAAAACTTTTTGGCTTAAGCGTTACCCGCAAGCTGGCTTATCTCGCAAATGTTCCCCTGTTGGCGTTTAAGAGAAAGTAAGCCTTCAAAGAAAGTTCAATCACTTTTGTTATAGATACCTACTTCAGAATTTCTTCTAGAATTCTGCATTTCCAGGAAACCGCGGGAAAGGAATTACATCTCGTATGTTAGTCATGCCTGTTACAAACAACATCAGTCGCTCAAAGCCAAGACCAAAACCACTGTGTGGTGCCGAGCCGAACTTACGTAAGTCCATATACCACCAAAGTTCTTTCTCCGGAAGATTAAGTTCCTGAATTCTTTTTAAGAGACGATCATAACGTTCTTCGCGTTGTGAGCCACCGATGATTTCGCCAATGCCAGGAAACAATACGTCCATAGCTGCAACAGTTTTATCATCTTCATTCTGCCGCATGTAGAACGCTTTGATTTCTTTCGGATAGTTGTATAGAATAACTGGCTTCTTAAAATGCTTCTCTACCAGATATCGCTCGTGTTCGGATTGCAGATCCACGCCCCAGTCTTCGATTAGGTATTTGAATTTTTTTTTCTTGTTTGGAGGAGAGTTCTTTAAAATGTCGATAGCTTCTGTGTAACTCAGCTTTTGAAATTCATTTTCAGTTACAAATTTCAATCGATCCAGTAACCCGAGTTCGCTTCTTTGATCTTGTGGCTTAGCCGATTCCTCTTCAAGTGCCCGCTTGTCCAGAAACTCTAAGTCATCTGTACAATTAGCAAGCGCATACTTAACCAAATATTGCAGCAGGTCAGTTGCCAGTTTCATATTGTCCTGGATGTCATAGAAAGCCATCTCTGGTTCAATCATCCAAAACTC
>JAYVBN010000101.1:0-6870 GCA_043750455.1 Bacteroidia bacterium
TCCCGCTGCAGTCTGCCCATTAGACAATTGGCTTCCTGATGAAACATTGCAAAACATTGCCATGGAAAATAACCTGGCAGAAACGGCTTTCTATGTAAACGAAAAAGAAGGTCTTCGCATTCGTTGGTTTACACCGACAGTAGAAGTTGATCTGTGTGGTCATGCAACCCTGGCAACCGCATTTGTTTTGTTTCATCATGAAAATTATGATGGCGATAAAATAGTATTCAATTCCAGAAGCGGCCCATTGACTGTTGAAAAAACTGGCGATGTGCTCACACTAAATTTTCCTGTGGATAAATTGGTGGAGGTAGCTGCACTACCAGTACTGGAACAAGGCTTGGGGATTAAACCCACAAAAACATTCAAAGGCAAAACTGACTACATGCTGGTGTTTGAGAGAGAAGAGCAAATTAAAAACATGAATCCGGATTTCAAATTAATTGGAACAGTAGAAGCCCGAGGTATTATTGTAACGGCCAAAGGTAACACGGTCGACTTTGTTTCGCGATTTTTTGGCCCGCAGTCAGGCATGGACGAAGATCCAGTTACTGGCTCAGCACATACATCATTATCTCCTTACTGGGCAAAGGTTTTAAACAAAACAGAATTTACAGCCCTGCAGCTTTCCAAGCGACAAGGAAAATTGAAGTGCAAACTTCTGGGCGATCGTGTTGAAATCAGCGGCACAGCGAAATCTTTTTTGACAGGAACAATATTCATTGATTAATCATGGAAAATCCAAGTATTGAAATTATTGAATACAGTTCTGAGCATCAGCCGTGGTTTGAAAAAATAAATCGCAATTGGATTGAAAAGTTCTTTTGGATGGAGCCAATAGATGTTGAAGTGCTTCAAAAGCCTGATGAACATATTATCAATAAAGGTGGGAATATTTTAATGGCAATTTATGATCATGAGATGGCTGGTACGGTGGCCTTAAAGTTTGTTGATTCCGGTGTCTACGAATTCACTAAAATGGGCGTTGTCGAAAAGTTTCAAGGAAAGAAAATTGGCGAGGCGCTTGCACTAGCTGCTATTCAAAAGGCAAAATCACTTGTGGCGAAAAAAATAATACTGTATTCCAACACTAAACTTGTTCCGGCCATAGCGTTAGATAAAAAATTAGGGTTTATAGAAGTTGCGCTTGACGGACCCTACAAACGAAGTGATATAAAAATGGAGCTACGTCTATTCTAAGCATGCAAATCAGGAAGAATCATGATTAATATTAAACAAGCCACTATTAACGAGTTAGACGAATTGGCAATCCTCTTCGATCAATACCGGATCTTTTATCAAAGAGCTGGTGATGTTGATGGCGCTAAAAAGTTTTTAAAAGAGCGAATAGAAGCAGATGAGTCTGTTATTTTCGTTTCATTCGATGATAAGAATGCAATGACAGGGTTCACACAACTATATCCACTATTTTCATCCACACGGATGAAGAGGCTTTGGCTACTAAATGATTTGTTTGTTGATAATAACCACAGAGGCAAAGGAATTTCAGTTGCCTTAATTGATAAAGCAAAAGAACTGTGTAAACAAACAAGAGCATGTGGTTTAATATTAGAAACGGCCAAGGCCAACAAAATAGGAAACAATCTTTATCCACAAGCTGGATTTGTTTTGGATCAAGAGCACAATTTTTATAGTTGGGATGTTTAGACTTATATGAATCAATACCATACTTAAAGCTTTGAAGTCTTGAATCCTCTTTTAGAAAACGATCATAAAAACATAAGCAGCATTCTGGATCAAACCAGAAAGGTAGCGTTGGATTATTTTGAAAAACAAAACGATCTGCCTGCTAGTCGCTACATCAAGGATATTTCATTTGCCGATCTTCCTCAAAGAGGAATCAGTACAAAAGGAGCGCTTGATCTTTTCGCAAAAGAGTATGCCGATAAAATGACAAACAGTGCAGGGCCACGCTACTTTGGTTTTGTAACGGGTGGTTCTACTCCTGCTTCTGTTGCCGGGGATTGGCTGGTTAGTGCATTTGACCAAAACGCCTGTGGCAGTAATGATTCCATAGCCCCGCAACTTGAAAGACAGACCTTGCATTTTCTCAAGCAATTATTTGGAATTGACGAGGCGTACTTTGGTTCATTTGTTACAGGCGCAACTGTTTCAAACTTTGTTAGTCTGGCCATTGCCCGTCAATGGATTGGTGAACAGCAAGGAATAGATATAAGTAACGAAGGGCTTCAAGCTTTGCCATTTTTAAAAGTAGTAAGCAGCACAGCCCATTCCAGTATTATCAAATCACTGTCGATGCTTGGCATGGGACGGAATGCCTTGATTAGGATCAACACACAACCTGATCGCGAAGCTATTGATTTGAGTGAACTGGAAAATTATCTACAACAGAATCAAAGCAAACCGTTAATCATAGTCGCCAACGCAGGAACTGTGAATACGGTTGACTTTGACGACCTCGAAGCCATTGGTCAATTAAAAAAGAAATATAATTTCTGGCTTCATGTGGACGCTGCATTTGGTGGCTTTGCGACCATCTCGCCAAAGTTTGAGCATCTCATGAGAGGAGTAAATTATGCAGACAGCATAACAGTAGACGCTCATAAGTGGTTGAATGTACCTTACGATGCTGCTATGCAGTTCACCCGACATAAGAACCTTCAATTAAAAGTTTTTCAAAACAGCGCAGCTTACCTAGGTGACCCAGCTCAAAGTCCCGACTTCTTTCACTACACTCCTGAAAACTCAAGAAGATTTCGCGCATTGCCATCCTGGTTTACGTTAATGGCCTATGGAAAAGAAGGACATCAGGAAATTGTAGAACGCAATTGTGCTTGTGCAAAACTGCTAGGAGATAAGATTGAAGATTCAAGTGAATTTAAACTTCTTTCGCCTGTGCGAATGAATGTGGTGTGTTTTACTTTCAATCAAGAGAACCTAAGCGCAAATGAAATTGCATCATTCTTGGCAAAGATCAGAGATGATGGAAGAACGTTTTTTACTCCAACAAATTATAAAGGAGTTCCCGCTATCCGTGCCGCATTTAGTAATTGGCAAACAACCGAAGCAGATGTTATGATTGCCTTTCAAGCTCTAAAAGAAAATAAGTAAGATGTATACCCCCAAACTTAATCGAAACGAAAACACAGAAGAACTCCACGAATTCATCCGCAAAAATGGATTTGGGATTCTAATAAGTACAGTAGAAAGTAAGCCTTGGGCTTCGCATATTCCACTACAGCTTTCATCTGATGGGAAAAAACTATCAGGCCATATTGCACGAGGCAATAGACAGTGGAATGAATGGAATACTGAGTCAGAGGTATTGGCAATTTTTACCGGCCCACACACCTACATCTCTTCTTCGTGGTATGATCATGAAAATGTGCCTACCTGGAATTATATAGCCGTACATGTGTATGGAAAACTAAAAATTCTATCCGACCAGGAGCTTTTGCAATCTTTAAAAGAACTTACCAATAAATATGAAAAGCAATCGGAGCGACCTGTTTCCGTTGAAAAAATGAATCCTGGTTTTCTGAAAAAAGAAATGCTTGGCATTGTTGGATTCGAAATTGAAATCACAAAAATGGATGCCACCTACAAGTTATCGCAAAACCGGGATGCCAAAAATCATGAGGCGATTGTCACAGAGCTGGAAAAACGCGATGATCCAGCCTCCACAGCCATCGCCCATGAAATGAAAAAAGCAGGACATTCTTAAACCGTTTTTTAATTACCTTTTAATTATCTTTAGGGCCACAATAGAAATCAATAATAACATGACCATAACCAGCACAATTCCGGTAGAACACATTGCAAAATCCAGAATCTCAAGCATTGATTTTAAGAATCTCGAATTCGGAAAATACATTTCCGACCACATGATTGTGGCCGATTTTAAAGACGGTAAATGGCACGAGCCAACCATAGTTCCTTTTGGCGATATGCTCATGAGCCCTGCTATGCTTTCTCTTCATTACGGCCAGGCTATCTTTGAAGGAATGAAAGCGTTCTGGACATCAAAAGGTGACATCAATATTTTTCGCCCCACCAAACATCATTCTCGCATGAACAAGTCACTTGAGCGCATGTGCATGCCGCAAGTGAGTGAAGAAATGTTTATTCAGTCTTTACATTCACTTATTGAACTAGATAAAGATTGGATTCCCAAGTCGGAAGGCTCTTCTCTTTACGTACGTCCGTTTATGTTTGCTTACGAAGCAAGGCTTGGTGTAAAAGTGGCGGATCACTTTAAGTTTATCATTATCACTAGCCCAGTTGCAGCCTATCAGTCCAAACCCTATCGTTTGAAAGTGGAAGATTATTTTGTGCGAACCGCTGAGGGAGGAACTGGTTTTGCAAAATGCGCTGGTAATTATGGTGGCGCGTTTTATCCCACACAGATTGCACGCGAAGAAGGGTTCGATCAAATTCTGTGGACGGATCATAAAGAACATAAGTACATTGACGAAGTGGGGATGATGAACGTGATGTTTGTCATCAATGGAAAATTGGTTACACCTAAACTTAATACATCAATCTTGGATGGTGTCACCCGCGATTCTATTTTAACGCTTGCAAAGGATATGGGCATGCCTGTGGAAGAAAGACGCGTTAGCATCGATGAAATTGAAACAGGCTTAAAGAACAAAACAGTTACCGAAGCATTCGGAACAGGAACGGCTGCCGTAGTGGCGCCTATTGCCGTGATTAGAATCAAAGATCAAGACCTTCAGATTCCTGAAGCGAAAGCCGATAGTTTTCAACTGCGCGTGAAACAAAAACTTCAAAACATTCGGATGGGCAATGAGCCGGATGTTCATGAATGGAATTATCTGATCTCGGTAAAGTAAGCACCATCACCTTGGCTCTGTTGAATTTTTTAGTTCGGCAGAGCCAGGCTTGATCTCTCTAAAAAAATCCTATCATTTATTACTTATTTATTTCTCTTCGAAAATGAGAGCTGCTTTTTTTACACAAAAGAATCAACCACTGGAAATCAGGGAAATCAAAAAACCAAAGCCTGTAAAAGATCAGGTACTGGTTCGACTTCATGCTGCCGCTCTCAATCATCGCGATGTTTGGACGCAGAACGAACAAGCGGCACCTGCTGACGGTATCATCCTTGGTTCTGATGGAAGCGGTGTAATTGAGGATGTGGGCGAAGATGCTGATTCACTATTGATCGGAATGGAAGTAGTGATCAACCCAAGTTTAAACTGGGGAAACAATCCTGTTGTTCAGGGAGATTCCTTTAAGATTCTTGGTTATCCCGACAACGGAACGTTTAGTGATTACATTGTCATTTCAAAAAAACAAGTCTTCGAACGGCCTGAACATTTGTCGCATGAAGAATCAGCTGCAGTTCCACTTGCAGGGCTCACTGCATATCGCGCTTTGTTTTCAAAGGCCAGGTTGAGGGCAAAAGAAAAAGTCCTGATCACAGGCGTTGGCGGTGGCGCAGCACTTTGGGCATTTCAATTTGCAATGGCTTATCAAGCAAGGGTATATGTCACTTCTGGGTCAGAAGAAAAATTACAAAAGGCAAAAAGCATGGGGGCGTTGGAAGGATTCAATTACAAAGATCCCGAGTGGACAATGAAGGCTGCTAAAGAAGTTGGTGGGTTTGATATTGTGATTGACAGTGCGGGAGGAGAACAATTTTCAAAACTGCCCGACCTGATGATGCCCGGTGGACGCATTGCCGTTTTCGGGCGCACAGCAGGAAACATTCCAGACCTTTCAACACGCACGCTTTACTGGAAACAAATCTCCATTCATGGAACAACAATGGGCACGCGCGATGAATTTTTATCTATGCTTGATTTTGTTGAAAGCAGAAAACTAAAACCCATCATCGATAAAGTATATCCACTGGAACAGGCGGAAGAAGCCATGCGTAGAATGGAGAAGGGCGATCAGTTTGGAAAAATTGTTTTAAAAATTATTTAATTAAAATGCCATGAGTGAAATCCGTTATCGTCATGACTACAAAATCACTTCAGCAGAGTTCATTGATATTTTGAATCGATCAACACTGGGATTGCGAAGACCTGTTGATGACATTCAACGCATTGAAAAAATGTTGGCGTATGGAAATGTCTTGATTACAGCGTGGTCAGGAGAAGCCCTGGTTGGAGTATCTCGTGCTCTTACTGATTTTTCATTTTGCTGTTACCTCTCCGAGCTTGCCGTAGACGAATCCTTTCAACGCAAAGGGATTGGAAGAAAACTGATTGAAGAAACGCACAAACTGTCAGGTGAAAACACAATGCTTATCTTATTGGCAGCTCCTGCTGCTGCCAATTACTACCCTAAAATTAATATGGATCGGTTTGCCGATTGCTTCATTATCAACCGAAAGGTCAAGTAGCTGTTTCTCATAAGAGAAGAAGGCTATGCTGTACAAAATCCCTCATTGCCAATTTGGAACAAAAAGGCTAAATTCGCGGTTGAAAAGATATAAAAAATGCCTAATCAGGCTAAAAAGCGTTCTTTACTAATTAAATAATCAAATACTATGGGAAGACCTCCAATTTTACCGAAAAAGAAAAAAGACGGATTCTGGCTGGAAGTGCGCAACAAAGGCGCCAAATCAGGCATGATCCTTATCCGCGACTCGCAACAGGCGATGCTGCAAGCAGCTAAACAATATGAGACCACCAAAGATGTAATTATCATGGGTGAGCACAAAAACGGCAAGAAAGTGGTGGAAGAAAAACGCAAAAAAGAAAAAGCTGCTTAATCTTTTTAAACCATACAAATCATATATCAGAAGCCCCGCCCAAAGCGGGGTTTTTCTTTAGTGTTCAATTAAGCCGATATCCCACCGTCAAAAAGAAGGTCCTTCCATCACCAGGCAAAACTCCAGGGCCTGGATATCCT
>JAYVBN010000102.1:0-10883 GCA_043750455.1 Bacteroidia bacterium
CTCACACTAGTTCAAATAACCTTTTATCAAACGATTGCGGAGGCTGCTTCTAGCCTTATACTGATTTTGCTAAACTGAATTGCCCTTCATTTGTTAGATTCGCGATCCTTAATTATTAATTAACATTAGAATTGCAATTTCATGACTCTACTTTCTGATCTATTTCCCTACAAATTTGATAATAAATACTCCAAACCAGTTGCTTACTTCTCTATGGAGTTTGCCATTGATCAATCGTTGAAGATTTACAGCGGGGGTTTAGGCTTTTTGGCTGGGTCGCATATGCGTAGTGCCTACGAGCTCAAACAAAATTTGATTGGCATTGGCATTTTGTGGAAATACGGTTACTACGATCAAGAGCGAAATAAGGATCGAACACTTAAGGCCAGCTACATTCAAAAGGATTATTCGTTCCTCACTGACACTGGTATTGTGTTTCCGATTACTATTCACAATCATATTGTTCATGTTAAGGCTTACCTACTAAAGCCAGAAGTTTTTAATTCTGTTCCTCTTTTTCTTTTGAGTACGGACATAGCGGAAAATGATCATTTGGCGCAAACGATTTGCCATAGGTTATATGATTCTCATGAATCAGCACGTATTGCACAATCGATTTTGTTAGGAGTTGGCGGTGCCAAATTATTAGACATATTAGAGAGAAAAACAGAAATTTATCACATGAACGAGGGTCATGCTTTGCCCTTGTGTTTTTATCTCCTCGACAAATACAAAGATTTAGGGGAAGTAAAGAAAAGAGTTGTATTTACTACACATACCCCAGAGAAAGCGGGCAATGAAGAGCACTCAATTAAAACCTTAGAAGTGATGAGCTTTTTTCAAGGTGCTAGTACCGATACTGTTTTAAAACTAGCCTCACCGGATCAAAGCAATCTGAGTTATACTTTGGCAGCTTTACGCATGTCGAATAAATCAAATGGAGTTTCTTCTTTACATGGTGCTGTGTCCAGGAAAATGTGGGAGAATAATGAGGGGATTTGTGAGATCACAGAAATCACAAATGCCCAGAATAAAACCTATTGGCTGGATTCCCAACTTGATTCATACCTAAAGGCTGGTGACGACAAAGGATTGTCATTCAGAAAAAAACAGATGAAGCGCGATCTCTTCAAAGTAGTCGCCAATCAAACCGGTAAAATCTTCGATGTGAATGT
The DNA here is from genome assembly GCA_043750455.1 of Bacteroidia bacterium. Taxonomy (GTDB): domain Bacteria; phylum Bacteroidota; class Bacteroidia; order Cytophagales; family Cyclobacteriaceae; genus ELB16-189. Next base: position 1,176 of record JAYVBN010000102.1, read on the forward strand.
TATTACAATTGTTTGGGCCAGGCGTTTTGCGGGGTACAAGCGCGCGAACTTGATGTTGAGGGATTTTGAACGATTTAAGAATTTAGTGGCGAGTAAAAAATATCCGATACAATTGATCTGGGCGGGCAAACCTTATCCCGAAGATTACGGATCAATAGATATGTTCAATGACATTATCCGCAAGACAAAGGAATTTGCCAATTGTGCAGTGCTTACCGGTTATGAAATGGAACTCTCAGGTTTATTGAAGAAAGGATCAGATGTTTGGCTGAATAATCCGAGAATGTATCGAGAAGCCTCAGGCACAAGTGGCATGACGGCAGCCATGAATGGATCCATTAATGTTTCTATTCCTGATGGATGGGTACCTGAGTTTTCTAAACATGGAGAAAATTGCTTTGTTATTACTCCCGCAGAAGATGAAAGTAATACAGACAAACAAGATGACACCGACAATAATAATCTCCTTACTTTATTAGAACAGGAAGTACTTCCTCTGTATTATGATAAGCCAAAGTCATGGATGAAGGTGATGAAGCAAAGTATGAAAGACATCATTCCTATGTTTGATTCTAACCGAATGGCTCGCGAGTATTACGAAAAAATGTATTTGGCCGAAACTCCCTCCAAGCAGAAGTCCGAATCTAAAAAGGAACTTGTTATTAACTGAGTTACCTTTTATTCAACGCCCAATCATATTCATAATACCCGACAACAAAATTGTTGGGTATTTTTTCTTTACGAAATGAATTAATCCATTCCAGTGCTGTTCTGCCATCAGAAGTAAAATCAGCTTTATACCAATCGAAAATTTTGGATAGCCCTACTTTCTTTTGTTCAGGATATACTCTTACCCACTCTTTGTTATTCAAGGCAAGAGTTGCTCGTTCAGTAAGTTGTTGGTCTAGTTTGTCGGGTTGAAAAGCAAAACTTGGAAGGAGGGGGCAACTTCTGGCTGCACACACCAGCGCGAAATGAAACCTTGCATCTTTATAGGGCTGTAACAGCTTTTTCTTTTCCAGATCATTCAGGGTCATCTTTTCTCCGGCAACAGTATGTAATTCTTTATCGAAAAAACCTTTGACGTCCATGGGCGATTTTAATGGGTAGTGTTTTGTTATCACATAAATGGCTATAAGATTGTAGGAATTTATATAAAAAGCTTTTTTAGCGTTATCGTCAAGCCCGTTTAGATGTATGTCTCCTATTTGTTTATAGAGTCCTTCAATTTCAGTGCTTTTCTGTTTGATTTTGGAATAAGCCACCTGGCCATTGCTGACATATTTTTTGAAGAAACCATCTGCCAAAGTAATAAATGAGCTTATATCAGTTGCTTGACCAGACGAAACAGCCAGACAAAATGTGAAAAATAAGATTTTAGCTTTGAGCATAGGGTTTAGTAGTTAACCAATGAAGGTTTGTTTATGATTGAATGTACAATAAGATAACCAAATTTAAAATCTAATTGGTATCTTGATTTGTCAAATGAAAGACAACCGAATGGGATTGGGATGTTGACTTTTGAATGGGCTTCGCGGTAATCTGGACTTATGCAACATCTCGTCATAATTGGCAATGGAATTTCGGGCATAACAGCCGCTCGACATATTCGTAAGCGGAGTAATCATCGTATTACGGTAATATCTGCGGAAACTGAGCACTTCTATTCCCGCACCGCTCTTATGTACATCTACATGGGTCACATGAAGTATGAACACACAAAACCTTATGAAGATTGGTTTTGGAAAAAAAACAAGATTGATCTGGTGCGCGACTATGTTGAAAAGATCGAGCCCGGTTCAAAGACCCTCCATCTCAAATCCGGAAACAGAATCAGTTACGATAAGTTGATCATTGCCACTGGCTCAAAGTCAAATAAGTTTGGATGGCCAGGCCAGCATTTGCAAGGTGTGCAAAGCCTTTATGGGTATCCGGATCTTGAATTGATGGAGAAAAATACAAAAGATATTACGCGTGCTCTGATAGTGGGTGGCGGATTAATAGGAGTGGAGATGTGTGAAATGCTACTCTCAAGAAACATACCCGTAACATTTTTAGTGCGCGAGCCGGAGTTCTGGAGTATTGTGTTACCCACGCAAGAGGCTCGCATGATCAGTAGTCACATACGGTCGCATCATGTAGATTTGCAACTCAATACAGAATTAAAAGAAATTTTAAGTGATGAAAACGGAAGCGTAAGAGCAGTTGTCACCAGCAAAGGCGAAACCATAGAATGCCAGTTCGTGGGATTGACGGTGGGTGTCTCACCAAATATTGATTTTCTTAAAGACTCTGGTATTGAAACTAAGCGTGGCGTTTTAGTTAATGAATTTCTGGAAACAAATGTGACGGATATTTATGCATTGGGTGATTGTGTTGAACGAAAATATGATTTGCCGGGTCGTAGAAATATAGAGCAAGTATGGTACACAGGACGAATGATGGGAGAGGTAGTGGCGCAAACAATATGTGGAGAAAAGACGAAATATGAACCTGGCCCCTGGTTTAACTCGGCTAAATTTTTTGATATCGAGTATCAGACGTATGGAAATGTTAGTAATGAGTTAAAACCTGGCGAAGCAGAATTTTATTGGGAGCACAAGGATGGCAAGAAGTGTATGCATTTTGTATGGGATAAAGCCACTATGCAGTTTCTTGGAATCAACACATTTGGAATACGGTTGCGCCATGAATGTTTTGATCGCTGGCTGCGAGAGCGAAAAGGAATTCACTTTATTATCGAGCATTTGGCGGAAGCCAATTTCGACCCTGAATTTTTCAAGCGATACGAAACAGAGATTAGTTATGGATTTAAAAAGCAGGCAGTCCTAATAAGTGAACCCGTATGAAATTAATTAAGGCAGTTGGTCTCACCTTGTTTATTCTGGGGTTTGGCATTTTCAATAGCTTGTTCTTTTTATCTAGCTATAAACTTACACCCGAGATTATAAGAAGTCTGATCAGAAATGAACAAAAAGCCAACGCTCTTCTTCAGGAGGCCTCAGGAATCATAGACGAAGCAAGCACTTCAAATTTCGAATTTGTTTCGGAGCTATCGAATGCCTTTAGTCGTGCGAACGAAGCACAATTGAAAATTTTTGGAGTTTCTGATCAAGAGCTGGATCAACTGGTTTCCATTAATAAGGAAAAATTCTCAATTCTCTCACTTGATTTGGTTTTCAAGGGAAGTGATGAGCTAAATACATTCAAGCGCAATTCTTTTAAAGATTTCGGAAGTTGGCTGGATGGCCAGACAGTGTCCAAAGAAGAGCTACAAAATGTTGCTGACAAAATTAATAGGTACAGTATCATCCCCCGGTTTGGATTTGACCGTTATGCCATGAAGGATTTGAAGTACGCCCTTACTAAAGCAGCGTCAATCAATCCAATAAAAAATAATCCTGCGCTTTATCTTTTCCTTACGTTCGGCCTCTGTATCATAGGCGCTTTACTCTACATCCTTCCTAAACTAAAAGTACCAGCTGGGGTAAAGAATAATGGAATATTTTTTAACGTGATGAAAAACATACAATGGCTGGGAATCATCACGGGCGCATGGCTCATTGTCTTTTACGTCCTTCTCTATTTCTATCCCGAATACATGACCAACTGGGTATTGATGGTTGATCCGGTAAGCATAATGTTGAACGGAGGCGAGGCTGGAAGATTTTTTCTCTATGGATTTATTTATACGCTCTGTATTCTCGTCATGGGCGTGCGTATGATCATTAACTATCGCCATAGCAAGTATCAGATCCTTCGAACTTGTTCAGTCATGTTCTTTCAAACAGCCTTTGCATTTTTGATTCCCGAAATTATGATCAGACTTAACCAACCTTATTTCGATTTTAAAAATATCTGGCCACTGGATTATTCATTCTTCTTCGATAATCGTATTGATACGCTTATGGCCAACGGTGGGCTTGGAGTATTTATGCTCGTATGGGGTATAGCACTTATTATCATTGCTGTACCTGTACTGGTTTACTTCTTTGGTAAACGTTGGTATTGTTCGTGGGTATGTGGCTGTGGAGGTTTAGCTGAAACGCTCGGAGATCCGTATCGCCAACTTTCAAATAAAAAACTAAGTGCATGGAAAATTGAACGATGGATGATTCATGGCGTGTTAATATTGGCGATCGTGATGACGGCAGGTGTTTTGTACACCTATTTCACAAACGTATCCTGGCTTTTATTTTTTGATACCTATACACTTCGTGAAGTGTATGGCTCTTTTATCGGAGCAGGTTTCGCAGGAGTAGTTGGAACAGGTTTTTATCCCCTGATGGGAAACCGCACCTGGTGCAGGTTTGGATGTCCGCTGGCTGCATACCTTGGAATAATTCAACGTTTTAAATCCAGATTTAGAATCACCACAAATGGTGGGCAATGCATTTCTTGTGGGAATTGTTCAGCCTATTGTGAAATGGGAATTGACGTAAGATGGTATGCGCAACGCGGCCAAAACATTGTGCGTTCTTCTTGTGTTGGCTGCGGTGTTTGTTCTTCTGTGTGCCCTCGAGGCGTATTAAACCTTGAGGTAAAGGAAGAGGATGGACGATTTGGAAAGCCAATTCTAATAGGTAACAACCATATTAGATTAGTGGAATAATGTTAGCACTTGAGGTAGCATATTTTTAAAATAGTTCAACTTTGCATTCTAACTTATAAACTTTGCATCCTCTAATAAAAGTCATCATCCCAGCATTCAATGAAGAGAATGGAGTAGGTCAAGTCATTCAGGAAATACCAAGAAATCTTATCACAGAGATCATTGTTGTCAATAATGCTTCTACTGACAATACCGAAGAAATTGCCAAGCAAAATGGAGCCACTGTTTTGCGAGAACCAATTTCTGGCTATGGTCGAGCTTGTTTAAAAGGAATAGAGTATCTGAACGCCTGTGAGAATAAACCTGACATAGTAATTTTTTTAGATGCCGATCATTCTGATTATCCGGAGGAAATACGCGAATTAATTAAACCTATTCTAGAAAATGGTGTTGACCTGGTAATTGGATCTCGTGCATTGGGAAATAAGGAGAAGGGCTCAATGACGCCACAACAAATTTTTGGTAATTGGTTAGCCACACGACTTTTGAAAATAATTTATAATGTGAAATTTACAGATCTTGGCCCATTCAGGGCAATTAAATTTACAAAGCTGTTGGAATTGGATATGCAGGATAAAACATATGGCTGGACGGTGGAGATGCAACTGAAAGCAGCTAAAATGGGTTTTAGTTGCACAGAGGTACCAGTACGATATCGCAAGCGAATAGGGTTTTCAAAAATTTCAGGAACAGTTAAAGGAACTGTAATGGCTGGGTATAAGATTTTGTACACTATTTTTAAGTATTCATAACCGCTGAACTCTGCACCTTAATCTAATGGTAATCAGTATCACAATATTATATAGTATTTCGCTGCTCTACATCTTCCTGTTTAGCTTGGGTCAGTTGCACCTTACCTGGATCTATATCCAAAGAAAAAAAGAGGTCAATTTTACTTTAGAAAGGTTGCCAGATTTTCCAAATGTCACCGTACAACTTCCAGTCTATAATGAAAAGTATGTTGTTGAGCGTTTGCTTGAGGCCATAAGTAGATTTAATTACCCAAAGGATAAGTTGGAGATTCAGATATTAGACGACTCAACAGATGAGACAACGTCAATCATTGTCAGGAAAATGGAGCAACTTCGTCCGCTTGGTCTTGATATCAAACTCGTACATCGCGAAAATAGAGTAGGTTTTAAAGCGGGTGCCCTTGATCATGGAATGAAGTTAGCAATGGGTGAGTTCATTGCTATTTTCGATGCTGATTTTGTTCCTGAAGCAGATTTTCTATTAAAGACATTACCACATTTCAATGATGTCAACATTGGCGTAGTGCAAACACGCTGGGAGCATATTAATAAAAACTATTCGCTGCTCACTCAACTTCAAGCCTTTGGTTTAGATGCTCATTTCTCGATAGAGCAAAGTGCAAGAAGTGCCTCAGGAAGTTTTATCAACTTCAATGGCACCTGTGGTGTGTGGCGAAAAAAATGCATTGAAGATGCTGGCGGATGGAGCCATGATACGTTGACAGAAGATCTCGATCTTAGCTATCGCGCTCAACTGAGAGATTGGAAATTCAAATATCTGGAAAACGTATCAACCCCTGGCGAGCTTCCGATCATTATGCCGGCTATTAAATCGCAACAATACCGGTGGAACAAAGGTGCAGCGGAAACAGCACGTAAAAATTTTGGAAACGTATTGCGTTCTGGCTTATCTGTAAAAAATAAGATTCATGCTTTCTTTCATCTTTTTAATAGTTCTGTTTTTGTTTGTTTGCTTATTGCTGCATTGTTGAGTGTGCCGATGTTGTACATTAAACGATCACACCCAAATATTGAATGGTTATTTAACATTGGCATTATTTTTCTGGTAGGGTTTATGTCTATCACCTTATTTTATTGGATTGCCACGAAGCGGTTTTATTCTGATAAACCAAGTAAAACTTTTTTTTCTCTCTACCCCCGCTTCTTGATTGTCTCGATGGGCCTGTCGCTGCACAATGGTCTGGCTGTTTTAGAAGGCCTAATTGGAGTGAAGACTCCATTCGTGCGCACACCAAAATTTAACATTGCGAAAGGCGAATCATGGAAAAGAAACAGTTACATCACTACTCGCATAAACTGGCTAACTATCATGGAAGGAGTTTTGTGCTTATATTTTATTTTTGGAATTATGGCAGGCCTTCAACTCCAAGACATCGGACTCCTCTTTTTTCACATTATGTTGGCACTAGGTTTTGGTAGTGTATTCTATTATTCTGTAAGGCCCGCTTTTCATGCCTAAAATAAAAGCATCATCCTGGCTTTTATTTATACTCTCAGGATTCCTTTATTTTTTTATTGAGTATGGCATCGTGCGTCATGAGACTTCTAAACTTCTTATAGCTGTCGGAATTTTATTCTTGATCTATAGCTGGATCATTAAATCTATTGATGAAGGGGAAGTAACATTTTGGGTGATTGTAGCCATTGTATTTCGGGTGAGCTTATTGTTTGCCTTGCCTAATCTATCAGATGATTTTTACCGATTCATTTGGGATGGTCGTTTGCTGGCAGCTGGTTATCATCCTTTTGCTGAATTGCCAAGGTATTATATTGAGCATAAGATAAATATTCCTGGTATTGATCAAGCACTATTTGAAAAGCTAAATAGTCCGGATTACTTTACCATTTATCCACCTGTCAATCAATTCGTTTTTTGGCTTTCTGTCAAGCTCTCACCTCATTCAATTCTTGGAAGTGTTCTGGTTATGCGATCTCTGATTATTGGGGCAGAGATTGGTAGTCTGCTTTTGATCGGAAAAATTCTGAAGCACTATCAGTTGTTTAACAAGAATATACTCCTATACGCTTTGAATCCATTAGTTATTATTGAACTTACTGGTAATCTGCATTTTGAGGTCTTCCTGATTTTTTTCTTGTTGGCAAGTTTTTGGTTTTTAATAAAGGGAAACCTGATCGCGTCAGCCCTTAATTTTGCTCTGGCTATTTGCACTAAACTAATTCCACTAATCTTTCTTCCACTTCTTTTAGCCCGACTTGGTTTTAAAAAGTCAATTCAGTTTTATTTGATTACTGGGTTTTGTTGCGTGTTGTTATTTATGCCTTTGCTTAACATGGAAATTATTTCCGGCTTCCGCGAAAGCATAGGATACTATTTTCAAAAATTTGAATTCAATGCCAGCATCTACTACATCGTTCGCGAATGGGGTTTTTGGATGTATGGCTACAACATTATCCAATCAGTTGGTTGGAAACTCGCCCTTCTTTCCACATTTGCAATTTTAAGTTATACGTTGTGGGACTACCTTCAAAATTCAAAATTCAAAGTTCAAAATATCAATCCGAACCTTGCCAACTGCCAACTGCCTACCGCCTACTTATTTGTCATATCTATCTACTTCGCTTTCTCTACCACCGTTCACCCTTGGTACGTTACCACACTTGTGGCTTTTTCGGCAGTGAGTACATATCGATTTGCAATACTTTGGTCAGGGTTGATTTTTTTAACCTATGTGGGTTATACTGCAGAGGGATTTAAAGAGAATCTTTGGTTGACATCAATCGAGTATGTTTTGGTGATTGGCTATCTTGCATATGAATTGATTGGGAGTAAATTGAAGCCTCAGCTTCCATAAATTTTCATAGCCGTTGCTGAATTAAAATCTACTGAGTTGTATATGCAAAAGCACTCATTGCTAATCATCTTTTACCGCAATCCAGAACTTGGAAAAGTAAAAACACGCCTGGCGAAAACTATGGGCGAAGAAAGAGCCTTAGCTATCTACATTAAACTTTCCTCTTATACTCGTGATATTACGGAAGACCTGGCTGTAACTAAAGTAGTCTACTACTCTGAGTTTGCTGATACCGAAGATCACTGGCCAAATACATTTTATCAAAAAAAAGTTCAGCAAGGAAATGATTTGGGAGAGAAAATGCATAACGCATTCGCTAATGCTTTTGCAGATGGTTACAAATCCGTGTGTATTGTAGGTGCGGACTGCCTGGAATTGACTTCGTCCGTGATCACAAATGCCTTTATGCAACTGACAACACATGATGCCGTTATTGGTCCTGCGGTGGATGGAGGCTATTATCTTTTAGGCATGAACAAACTTTATTCAGAAGTTTTCAAAAGCAAATCCTGGAGTAGTGCATCTGTATATGCTGATACAATTACAGATTTAAATAACTTGAAATTGAGTTTTTTTAAATTAGAAATGTTATCAGATATTGATGATGAGAAAGATCTCTTGAAATCAGGCAAGCTTCTCTAAATCGCGAATCAATATTTTCTTCCTGTCAAAATTGATTAAATTTTTCTCTTTCAATTCATTAAGGATAGTGGTAACTGTTTGACGCGATGTGCCGGTAAGGGCTGCAATGTCTTTGTGTGTAAGCCGGGTGGGAATCATCGTTTCAAACCCTACTTTTTTGCCTTTCCATGAAGCCGCGTCTTTTAAAAATTCCACAATGCGGGTGCGGGCGTCTCTAAATACAAGCAATTCAAGTTTGCGTTCAACCTTCATCAACCGAAAGCCAATTAATTTTAAAAGACTAAAGCTTAGCTCCTTGTTGTCTTTCATTAATTCTTTAAGCTCGGCAATGCTTAGTGGACAAATGGTTGTATTGGCATCCATCGCCTGAGCAAAATCCTTGCGTTTGTCCTCACCAGCCAATGCCAATTCACCAAAGATTTCCCCAGTAGAAAGAATGGCCGTAACTACTTCCTTACCGTCCTCCAGGTAATTCCCAATTTTTACTCTTCCCGCAACAACCATAAAAATGTCCTGGGCTGCATCCTCAGGAAAATAAACGAATTGATCTTTTTTATAATAGTTATAAACGTGTTTATCCGCCATGGTTTTAACCTTATGCGGACAAAGCGTTTTATAAAGGTTTACGCTCTCAAAGAACCAAAGGGCGGCAGTATTATTCATGTTTACACAAAACCTTGTTAAGTTAGCAAAAAATTAGAGCGGAAAGTTCATGCACAAGCCTACAATTAGTGAAATCTGGATCTATCCTATTAAATCCCTTGCAGGGATACGACTAAAGAAAACAATTGTTAAGCAAAAAGGTTTGCAATATGACAGACGATGGATGTTGGTGGATACTGAAGGAAGATTTTTAACCCAACGCGAG
>JAYVBN010000103.1:0-2636 GCA_043750455.1 Bacteroidia bacterium
GCCAAACAACTCATCTCCATCTGTTTTAGCTACTTCATAGGAGTCGGCCAATATCGTTTTATCGGAAACAGTCTCATGATTTTGCGTGTCCCATTCTACCTTCAACACTTTTCTTCCTTGAAGTGCATTCCAATAGGTGTCAGCTAAAACAGCTACACCTTCACGCATGCGTCCGTATACTTCGCGTTCAGTTTGAATAACATGTCGCACGCCAGCTACTTTTAAAACTTCCTCTTTATTAAAGCTCTTTACTTTTCCCAGAAAAACTGTTGATCGTTCAACAGAGGCATACAACATTCCGGGTACAATCACATCAATACCAAATTTGGCTTCTCCATTTGTCTTTAGCGGAATGTCCATTCTGGCTATTGACTTTCCTATGATCTTAAATTCTGAGGGCTTTTTAAGAGATGGATTTTCAGGAGGGCTCAGCTTACCAGCGTCTTCAACCAACGCTGCATAGGTAAGCACTGTACCAGACTTGTTTGTTACAGTTCCTTTGCTCGCAACACATTCAGTGATATTAATTTTCCACCTGTTGGCTGCAGCTTGCTTTAACATCTCGCGTGCAGCAGCACCCATTTTTCTTAGCTTTTCAAATTCTGTTTGAATGCTGCGGCTACCTACCACCATTTGATTTCCAAACAACTTGGCGTTGGCTGCTGATGGCAGGATTGAAATCTGATCCATGGATACCTCCAATTCTTCGGCAAGAATCATGGGGATGGATTGATAAGTTCCTTGCCCCATCTCAGGCCGGTGATTTAGTAATGTAATGCTTCCATCTGTGCCGATGGAGATAAATTGATTCAGGTCTATCTTTGAAATAGTGGGTGTTAAACTGGCCACCAACTTATCATTTCCTACGGCATCAGCCCCAAAGCCCACGACAAGAAATGCTCCCGTCAAGGATGACATCTGAATAAATTTTCTTCTGGTAATTGATTCCATACCTTATATTTTTGAAGCTTCCTTAATTGCCTTTTTTATTCTTGGATAGGTTCCGCATCTGCACAGTACTGAGCTCATGGCAGTATCAATCTCAGAGTCTGTTGGATTAGGGTATTTTTTCAGCAACGCTACCGCACTCATGATTTGCCCGGATTGGCAATAACCACATTGAGGCACTTGCTCTGCTATCCAGGCCAACTGGACAGCATGATCATTATTTTTGGAAAGCCCTTCTATGGTTGTTATCTCTTTGCCAACAGCCACTGAAGAGGGAAGAACGCAGGACCTTACCGGAGTGCCGTCCATGTGAACGGTACAGGCTCCACACTGCGCTATACCGCATCCAAATTTTGTTCCGGTGAGTCCCATAAAATCGCGAAGAGCCCATAACAATGGCATCTTGGGATCTACATCAATCTCTTTTACTTGTCCATTTACACGCAATGATAGTTTGCTCATGATCGTGAAGGGTTTTGATTTAAAAGTTAACTATTTTACTGTAGTAATCAAAAGGGATTGCGGGGTTGAACTGACATTTTACACAAAAGGAGACGGAGATGGATAGAAATCTATTGTCGATACAGATCAATGTGTATATTTAACGCGGAAATAAACTCAACCCTATGAATGCTAATCAATTTAAAAACGCTTTGCTGTCAATATTGTTCATCACATGCGCCACAGTTTCATTTGCACAACAGTTTAAGGTTTTACTTTTTACCAAAACAGATGGCTTCCATCACGAGTCTATTCAAGAAGGGGTAACCGCTATTCGAATGTTGGCGAGCCGTAACAACTTCACTGTAGATTGGCAGGAGAACTCTTCGGTTTTTAGTGACAAAGGATTAGAAAAATTTAATGCCGTTATTTTCCTTAACACTACAGGCAATATTTTAACCGATGAACAACAAGCGGCATTTGAAAAATTCATTAAGGCTGGAAAAGGTTATGTTGGCGTTCACAGTGCTTCTGATACAGAATACGATTGGGTATGGTACACCAAACTAGTAGGGATGATGTTTAAGATCCATCCACAACAGCAAAGTGCCTACCTAAAAGTAGAGGACAGCAATTTCCCTGGCATGGAGCGGTTCCCTAAAAAACTTTTGTGGACGGATGAGTGGTATGACTTTAGCGAACGCAAAGCCGATGATTTACATTTTCTTATTTCAGTAGACGAAAGTACCTACGCACCGTATGCTAAATGGGGCGAGAAGGAGAGCAAAGGCATGGGAGCCTTTCATCCTATTTCCTGGTACCATAACTATGATGGTGGTCGTGCATTTTATACTGCTCTTGGACATATTCCTTTAACTTTTTCTGACCAAACTTTTCTTGATCATTTATATGGTGGAATTTATTGGGCGGCTACCGGAAAGGGCCTCTAAGAAATATTATACAACACTTGATGAAACAGATTTTTCCCATTGGAGGAACTTATCTATCTCTTGCACAGAAGCACGGTATACCCATGTGAGTACTGCGAGATCATCGGCAAAGCCAAAGCCGAATATCGCATCTGGCACCAGGTCAAAGGGATTAAGAAAATATAAGATCGCTGCCAATAGGGTGAGAACTGTTTTCAAGGGAACAGCTCTATAGTGCCCACGTGCGTAAGAGGCCGTCATGCGGCTCAATATGCGGAAGCGTTCCTGTAATTCCGGAACATTAAAATTAGTTTTATC
>JAYVBN010000104.1:0-13149 GCA_043750455.1 Bacteroidia bacterium
TTTTGTAACCCTGCACCCGATGCCGATATAAAATCTGTTGGCCAGGAAAATTTTGATTGGGTAGTGGAACATGCTTCTAAAATGGCAGTCGAACGGGCACAAGCCCAAAAGCCTGGCAAAGACAATCTCACTTGGGGAACTTTCGTAAAAAATTCAATAACAACTTCTGAAAACACAACAGTCAAACCCAAAGCAACAACAGAAAAGAAAACACCTGTCAAGCAAAGTGCGTCAAAGAAAAAATAAAAGTTTAAGTGAGTTATAAATCAAACGCAACTATTCAATATAACTCCTCTCTCTTTGGAGAAGGAGTTAGAGGATGAGGTGATATGGAAAAATTTACACTAGGAGTTGAAGAAGAGTACATGGTCGTTGACCCGCAAAGCCGGGAATTAAAATCACACGACCAGAAAATTGTTGAAATCGCTTCTCAAGCATTAAACGATCACGTCAAAGCCGAAATGCACCAGGCCGTGGTAGAAGTTGGCACGGGCATCTGTGCTAATATTGATCAGGCACATCTGGAAATTAAAAATCTTAGAAAGACTGTTTCCGAAATTGCTGGTAGTCTGGGATTGAAAATCGGAGCAGCAGGCACTCACCCATTTTCACATTGGAGTACTCAAATGATTACTCCCAATCCTCGTTACGATGAGATAGTAAACGAGATGCAAGAAGCGGCACGTTCAAACCTGATCTTTGGTTTGCATGTGCACGTAGGCATAAAAGATAAAGACATGGCGATTCACATTATGAATACCGTGCGCTATTTTTTACCTCACGTCTATGCACTGTCCACCAACTCACCTTTTTGGGAAGGAAGAAACACAGGATTTAAATCTTTTCGCACCAAAGTATTCGATAAGTTCCCCCGTACAGGCATACCAGATCACTTTAGCAGTTGGGATGACTATAAGAATTACATTAACCTACTGATCAAAACGAATTGCATTGACAACGCCAAGAAAATCTGGTGGGATGTTAGGGTTCATCCTTTTTTTGATACTATTGAATTTCGGATTTGCGATGTGCCTATGAGAGTTGAAGAGACAATTTCCATTGCGGCTGTCTTTCAGGCGTTGGTCGTAAAGTTGTACAAACTCCGTCTTCAAAACATGAGCTTCATCATGTATAACCGTTCACTGGTTAATGAAAACAAGTGGAGGGCTTCTCGTTATGGATTGGATGGCAAACTCATCGACTTCGGAAAGCAGGCAGAATTAGATACACGGGTATTAATTGAAGAACTGCTCGATTTTATTGATGATGTTGTGGATGACCTTGGTAGCCGAAAGTCCATTAATTATATTCGCACAATTTTAAAGGAGGGAACGGGTGCTGATCGTCAATTAGCCATTTATAAAGAAACCGGAAGTCTTGAAAAAGTGGTGGATTATATTTTAGAACAAACAATAGCTGGTGTTTAAAATTTATCATCGGTTTGTGCCCTCTTACAAATACTTAATACATTAAACTTGTCGAAAGAAAATCAAATTAGAATTGCAATCCTCGATCTCTATGATGGAGTTCCTAATGAGGGCATGCGCGGCATCCGCCAACTTATTGAAGAATTTGAGGTGGACTTTCACTTGATTGTGACGCATGAGGTCTTTGATGTGCGGCTTAAAACTCAGATTCCTGATCTTAGTTTTGATGTGTACATTTCTTCAGGTGGGCCAGGAAGTCCATTGGACAGCGAAGGTTCCTTGTGGGAACGCAAGTATTTTTCATTAATGGAAAGTATAAAGGATCACAACAAACAACACCCCGATCAGAAAAAACATGTCTTACTAATATGCCATAGTTTTCAAATTTTTTGCAGATACTATGGTTTCGGTTTAGTCACAAAAAGAAAATCAACTTCTTTCGGTGTAATGCCTGTTCATAAAACAGACGAGGGACATCATGATTCCCTATATAAATCTTTGGGAGATCCCTTGTGGGCAGTGGACTCGCGCGACTATCAAATTACGCAGCCCAATATGGAAAAAATTGAATCAACTGGTGGGGCATTACTTTGCATAGAAAAATACAGACCACATGTAGATCTGGATCGTGCCGTTATGTCTATCCGGTTTGATGATGCTTTTGTGGGCATGCAATTCCATCCGGAGGCAGATGCTTCGGGCATGAGAATGTACCTCTTGCGTGAAGACAAAAAGGAATTGGTCATTGAAAAACATGGCGTGAATAAATACTGGGAGATGTTGGATCACCTGAATGATCCCGATAAAATAATGCTCACATATTCCACCATTGTGCCTCGGTTTTTAATGGTTGCTACACAACACCGCATTGGCTCGGTTTCCATATGATACCGGATGTCCGTCAGCAATTCAATAAACAGTTTACGGAGAAAAAGTACCACGACTTTCTTGCCGACTTAGATCAAAGCTTTCAACACAAGATTACTTTTAGGATAGCGGAGAGTCCATTGTTTATTGATTCTGCTTTTAAGAAAAAACTATTAAATGCTTCGGATGATATTATCGACTTTATAGTTCGCGGTGATTTTAAAAAAATAACCGAGCGGGCTATTCCTAAAAACCTTGTTGTTCCAAACGAGACAGATCATTCTCTTTTTATAGCACTTGATTTTGCTGTTACCAAAAATGAAAAAGGAGAACTTGATCCCCAGCTTATTGAAATGCAAGGATTTCCATCTTTGTTTGGCTGGCAGGATTTTCTTGCCAATAAATTCCGGGAACACTTTGTAATACCTACGGGCCTTGAACAGCATTTTAACTTAACAAGCGAACAGTACCAACAAAAGTTGAGTTTGGCATTGCTAAATGGCCATGACCCTGAAAATGTAATCTTGCTTGAGATTGACCCCTTAAAACAAAATACGGCTATCGACTTTTTGATCACTCAAAAAATGACTGGAATAACACCTGTCCACATTGGCGATGTTATACGGGAAGGCAGAAAACTCTTTTACAATAAAGAAGGAAAGAAAATTCAAATCAAAAGAATATATAACCGTGTCATCTTTGATGAGTTAGTGAAACAAACTGATTCCACCTATCAATTCAATCTCACCGAAGATGTTGATGTGGAATGGGCTGGTCATCCAAACTGGTTCTTTCGAATCAGTAAGTACACAATGCCCTTTATCAAAAGCGAGTTTATCCCCGAGTGTAAATTTTTATCTGACTTCGATCAATTTCCGGGTGATCTTGAAAATTATGTTTTAAAACCATTGTTCTCTTTTTCCGGAAGTGGAGTGTTGTTTCACGTAATGCAAAGTGACATTGATAACATACCTGTCGACCAACGCACTGATTATTTGTTGCAGCGAAAAGTTCAATACGAACCAGTGATTCAAGCACCAGACGGATTAGTAAAGGCCGAAGTCCGCATTTTATTTTTATGGGAAGAAGGAGCAAAACGACCTGTGCCCGTTACGAATCTCGCCCGACTAAGCAGAGGTGATATGATTGGTGTGAAATACAATAAGGACAAAACCTGGGTGGGCGGATCGGTTTGTTTCTTTGAGAAATAACAGAGATGTCAAGCCACCACATCGTAAAAGAAAATCAGGAGCCAGCTTTACTGATTCTAAACACAGAAGCAATTCCATTTGAAAAATTGCAAGAATTGTTAGAGTGGAGTCCAACTGTAATTGTAACTGAATCTTCACTGGAAAAAGCAGTAGGCTGGGGAATCAAAATAGATGTAATACTGGCAGCAGCAGAACGAATTCAATCCCTAACACAAACTTTACATCATCAGGTACCTATTCAATTTATCTCTTTTAAGGATGAAAGTGACTCAATTACAAACGTCATTGAATTCTTAAATTCAAATCATCAAAAAGCAGTGAACGTGCTGGCAAATTCGTGGGATGATTTTGAAAAACTTCAAATCACCAACTTAGATTGTGAATTATTCTTCGAAGGAAAGCGATGGTCGTTCGCCAGAGACCTAAGATTTAGAAAGTGGTATGACCGGGATGTTCAGCTTTATGTTTATCCCAACTCCATACAATTTTCTTCTATTATTGGAGCAAGTAAATCTTTATGCATAGAAAGTAATGGGATTGCGCAGTTTGAAAGCGTTTCACCTTTTTGGGTGGGCGAAGCGGTCTAGGCAGTTAGCGTTGCGGTCACAATTCTATCCTTATTATCCAAATCCTTCATGACTTTAACATCAATATATCCTTCTAATCTAAATAACTCCGAAACATTGCTTCCAAAGAGCCCATTGATCTCCACAAATACTTTTCCCCCAGCGTTAAGTAATGATCTCCCTCTTTTTGCAATCGCTCTGTAAAAAATTAACGGATCTTCATACGTTACAAACAAAGCAAGGTGCGGTTCAAAATCAAGTACACTAGATTTCATGGCACGCTTTTCATCCTGTGTGATGTAAGGTGGATTGCTTACGATTACATCAAACTTCTGGTTTAGCACTTCATGACTTAGAATATTCGATTTAGAAAAATGAACGTTTGCTTTTAAGTTTTGTGCATTTTGCTTTGCAACCATAAGGGCAGCATCACTAATATCAATCGCATAAATGTTTGATGTTGGTATTTCCAACGCAAGGGTAATGGCAATGCACCCTGTGCCTGTACCAATATCTAAAATAGCTGGTGCGGGCAGATGATTCTCAATTATAGATCTCACTAATAATTCCGTCTCCGGTCTAGGAATAAGAACTGAACTATTAACAACAAACTGCCTTTCATAAAATCCTGCCTTGCCTAAAATATATTGGATGGGTTCCTTTCGATTGATCCGATCCAGTATTTCCCCAAAGGAATCCAGCATGACTGATTCAATTTCCCTTCCCATTATGATATCCGTTTTGCTAAGGCCAAACTTATCTTCCAGCAACAGATAAATAATGCTTTGGATTTCATCGCGACTTTCATCCAATCGCACGCTATTGGCGAGTTCATCAAAAAGTTTCTTGGAATTGGTCATGGTGAACTTGATCTTTGCAATGTTACTACTTCGCTGTCAACTACGCTATTACCTTCGCTAAAAACTTTGGTAATCAGAAGCCTTCGTTGATAAAAGCTTCGTAGTACAAGTAGTAAATGATCATGACTTCAGACGAACATTTCATGCAGCGTGCGTTGGAACTTGCCAAATTGGGTGTTGGATGCGTTAGCCCCAACCCATTGGTAGGCTGTGTGATTGTTTGTGATGGCGCTATTATAGGAGAAGGATGGCACAAAAAATATGGTGAAGCTCATGCGGAAGTAAATGCTGTGAATTCGGTAAAAGATAAAGAAGTTTTAAAAAATAGTACGCTATATGTTAACCTCGAACCTTGTTCGCATTTTGGTAAAACTCCTCCGTGCACAGATTTGTTGATTCTGCACGGTATTAAAAAAGTGGTGATCGCCAATGGTGATCCAAACCCCTTGGTAGCTGGCAATGGAATAAAAAAACTAAAGGAGGCAGGAATTGAAGTGGTTTTGGGCGTGTTGGAAAATGAAGGCAGAAAATTAAATAGACGGTTTTTCACTTTTATGGAAAAACAGAGACCCCATATTATTTTAAAATGGGCTCAAACACAAGATGGTTTTATAGCTCATTCAAATTATGAATCGCGTTGGATCAGCAGCGAATTTTCGCGACAACTGGTACACAAATGGCGAAGTGAAGAAGATGCTGTACTCGTGGGCACAAAGACAGCTGCGCATGACAATCCAACTTTATCAGTACGCGATTGGTCAGGCCGAAACCCAACAAGAGTAGTGGTTGATCGTTTCTTGCGTTTGCCTTCCAAACTCAAGTTGTTCGACAAAACCCAAAAAACTATTTGCTATAATATTCTTAAACATGAGGAGCATCCAAATCTTAATCTGGTAAGGCTTGATGAAGCTGATTTTATAAACCAGCTTGTTCACGATTTGTATAAACAAAAAATTCAATCCCTGATAGTTGAAGGAGGCGCACAAACATTAAAGCTTTTTATCGATGCAGGGCTTTGGGATGAGGCCCGGGTATTTACATCAACACGGGCATTTGGAGATGGAATTGCAGCACCCACCCTTAAAGGAGATTTAATTTCGCAAGAGCTTATATCCACCGATTTATTAAAAATCTATACTCCGCATGGAAAAAATAAATCTTGACCAAAAGTTATCCTTGTTTTCAGATTACTGGAACCCAAGGATTGTTGGTGAACTAAATGGGCAGCATGTAAAACTTGCTAAACTCAAGGGAGAATTTGTATGGCACCATCATGACCACGAAGATGAATTGTTTTATGTAGTGAAAGGCAAATTAAAAATGGAGTTCAGGGATAAAATTATTGAGCTAGTACCAGGCGAAATGATTGTTGTGCCCAAAGGTGTGGAACACAAACCCGTAGCAGTGGAAGAAGTTCACGTGATGTTATTCGAGCCAGCCTCTACCTTAAACACCGGAAATATTGAGAATGAACGAACCCGCAAAGAATTAGAAAAGCTTTAGAATTTAATAACAAGCCTCGCACTTGTGCCATTAAAATAGAATTCAGGTTTTATTCTCGAAGAAATTACTTTTCCATTGTAAATATCGAGCGCATTTACAGCACGTGATTTAAATATCCTGTTAAACTGAATCGAACCAACTATCAAAGCGGCACCACCAATAGCAAGGGCCCATTCGGGATTTCCTCCTAAAATTGCAGTTGTAACCGGGATGAGAATCAAAGCACCACCAGTAAATCCCAAAACGCCAGCTGTATTGTAGTTTGCTCTTGCTTTTCTGAATTCCTCAAATGCCAACGGATTTTCGCGAAGAATTTCGCTCACCATTTTAATACTAAGCACTACTGTATCCCGCTCAAAACGCACTCCACCAAAGGTCTTATATATGGTTATTTCCTGAGCCCGGGATGGCAGCGCAAAAGCGATGAAAAAAATTGCCGACAAAAAATAGCTTTTCATAATGTAGTGAATTTGATTGCTGCAAATTAAAAAAAGAAGTCAGGCAATACCTGACTTCTTTCACTTTAAAAAATGCTGATTATTTAATTTTTTTAAAAATGGACGCACGAATCTCTTTGCTAAACTTAAGCGAGCTATTAGAAAGTAATTTTCTCATATCATCAGGATGATTTTTCGCGATCCAATCCATTGACTTTCCTCTAAAAGGATTGAATGGATTCAGATCTGATAAGATCTTAATTACAAAAGAAATACCCTTTGATTTCCTCTCCGTTCTTTTAGTCTTAGAAGTGTCAAGACGTTCCGCTGGAGTCATGTCCCTCGCTGTCGAAGTGAGATTTGTCCTTCCTTTAGGGTTAATCACCCCTCCTGGCATAGCATCTATTTTCTTAGATAAAAAATAATAGAAGTATACTAAGCAAGGCGCTTTGCTACCTCATCCCAGTTTACAATATTCCACCAGTTGGCGACATACTCATTGCGCTTATTCTGGTATTTCAAATAATAAGCATGCTCCCAAACATCCAATGCCAGAAGCGGAGTTCCCTTAAAATCGCTGAGTTCCATCAAAGGGTTATCTTGATTGGGTGTTGATCCTATTTTCAATTTTCCACTATCATTTACCAACCATGCCCAACCCGAGCCAAAGCGCGTCATGGCAGCTTGTGTAAATTGCTCTTTAAATTTATCGAAAGAACCGAACGCTCCTGTGATGGCATCACCCACCTTTCCGGTTGGTGCCACACTGCCGGGTTTCATTACCTGCCAAAAGAAGTTGTGGTTCCAAACACCACCACCATTGTTTCGTGCTTTCGAAGAAAGTTTTGACGTGTTGGAAAAAAACTCCCCTTCAGTTACAAATGAAATATTTTCCGCTACAATGGCATCATTTACATTTTTCACATAGGCTGCATGGTGCTTGCTGTAATGAATTTCCATTGTTTGAGCATCAATACTTGGTTCCAGTGCAGCGTAAGCATATGGCAATGCTACCTGAGAGAATTGCAAAGCCGGTACCGCTTTCATTGCTTCATGAGCAACTAATTCTGTAGAACTAAAGATCAATGGAGTTCCTACAGCTGTAATAGCCGATACTTTCAAAGCATCCTCCACAAATTTTCTACGACTAATTGTTTTCATTTTTTTTATTTTAAATGGAAAGGAGAAAAAATCGTGCCTGAATAACACAACAGTAAATTTACCCAAAATTATTTAGCTTGCATAGACTAACTACCTAGTCCCCATGGCCGATATTCTTTATGATGAGATTCCATCGTTAGACCTAGCCGATTTTACAAGTGGCGATCCAATACGAAAAAATAAATTTATAGAAGATCTTGGTGCGGCCTATAACAATATCGGGTTTGTGGCCATTCGCAACCATTACCTTACTGATGCCTTATCTGACAAATTATATGGTACCATAAAGAAATTCTTTGCTCAATCCGATTCTATAAAACAGAAATATGAAATACCGGGCCTTGCCGGACAAAGAGGATATATTGGAAAAGGAAAAGAACATGCCAAGGGTAGAAACACGGGTGACTTAAAAGAATTTTATCACATCGGCCAGGAGGTACAAGATAACGACCCGATCAAAAAGGAATATCCTGACAATGTGTGGCCCGCGGAACAGCCAGACTTTGAAGAAATTGGATTGGACGTGTACCGAAGGTTGGAAAAGACCGGAGTGCAAATGCTAAAAGCCATCGCTCTTTACCTGAACCTGCCTGAAGATTATTTCGATGCAAAAGTTAAAAATGGGAGCAGCATTTTAAGACCCATTCATTATTTTCCTATAGAAAATCCTGATAGTGTGCCTGCAGATGCCGTACGTGCAGCGGAGCACGGTGATATTAACTTAATCACGTTGCTTATGGGTGCGAGCGCAGACGGCCTGCAGGTGTTGCGCAAAGATGGAAAGTGGATTCCCATTACAGCGCTTCCTGAGCAACTGGTGGTGAACGTAGGTGATATGTTGGAACGACTTACTAATAAGAAATTAAAATCTACCATTCATAGAGTTGTTAATCCTCCGCGTCATTTGATGAATAATCCCAGGTATTCCATTCCCTTTTTTATGCACCCACGATCTGAAATGGATCTCACTTGCTTGCCCAATTGTGTAGATGCTGAACATCCTAAATTATGGGAGGATATAACGGCTGGTGATTTTCTTAACCAGCGTTTAAAGGAAATCGGACTCAAGAAATAATCGTAGATATTGATACAGCGAATCCGATATTACATTTTTCTAAAGGACGTTCTAAGATTATCGGTTACTTGCTTTGGCGGCCCGCAAGCACACATTGCACATTTTCAGAAACTTCTTGTAACCGATAGAAAATACCTAAGCGATCAAGATCTCAACGAACTATATGCCCTTTGTCAGGTTTTGCCGGGGCCAACCTCTACACAAACATTAACTGCTATTGGCTATCGGTTGGGCGGGGCAGGCTTGGCCTATCTTACACTGTTGGTTTGGGCGTTACCTGCCATTATTATCATGACAACTGCGGGACTGTTAATCACAAGTTTTGAGAAGAAACAAATCTCACTGGAGTTCACACGTTTCATTCAACCAATGGCCGTTGGCTTTGTAAGCTACGCAGCTTATAGTATCAGCATCAAAACAGTAAATACAAAATTGGGGCTTGTGTTGATGGTCATTGCGGGGGTCGCCTCTTATTTCATAAAGACACCATTCGTTTTTCCCATTACCTTATTAGTAGCTGGTGTTGTTACCTCCTTTAACTACAAGGCACATCCCAAAGAAGAAAAAAAGAAGGTTGACATAAAATGGTCCAACTTTTTTTTATGGGCTGGTGTTTTAATTTTTGCAGCTGTCTTAGGAGGAATAACTAAAGCCCTTCCCATTCGATTATTCGAAAATTTTTACCGCAACGGAAGCTTAATTTTTGGGGGCGGGCAAGTTTTAACTCCTATGCTTTACACGGAGTTTGTTCAGTATGCCCCGAAGCAGTACCTAAGCTCTCAAGAGTTTCTATCAGGATATGCATTAGCACAATCTGTTCCTGGCCCTGTATTTTCTTTTAGCGCTTACATTGGTGCATTGGCCATGAGGGATTATGGAATCATAGGAAAATTGCTGGGCGCAATTATGTCCGCTGCTGGCATTTTTCTACCGGGAACATTTTTGATATTCTTTATGATACGTGTATGGGAAAGTCTCAAAAAATTCAGACCCATTCGTGCATCTTTGGAAGGAATTTTTGCAGCCAATGCAGGATTAGTGGCAGCTGCGGCCGTCATTCTATTTCAACCCCTGGAAAACTCATTAACTAATTTTGGATTTACCATTGGCACATTTTGCTTGCTTGCTTTTTCTAACATGCCCTCCTGGGCAATAATAATTACAGGCTTATTACTTGGCTTGATAATAAAATGAAAAACCCCACCGAGGTGGGGTTTAATAATTATGCTAATGCTGTTAGTTTTCTGTTAACCTAACTTGAAGGTAATAGGAAGAACCATCCGCTGCTTTACAGATTTTCCACGTTGCTTACCTGGACTCCATGGCGGAGCTCCTTGAATTACACGAACAGCTTCTTCATCACATCCCGCACCAATACCTTTCACTGCTCTTACATCTGTAATAGAGCCATCTTTACCAATCACAAATTCAACAAATACTTTCCCTTCGATTCCCATTCTTCGGGCTTGTGGAGGATACTTCATCTTGTCAAAAACATATTTATAAAAAGCGGGCATTCCTCCTTTTGGAGAGGCCGGCTCCTCCACAATTGAAAAAATTTCATCAGACTCTTCTTTTGCCTCTTCCGCAACTACTACAACTTCTTCAATCTTTGTCTCCTCAGACGCTTCAACATCAAACTTTATATCAAGGTCTTCTTCTATCTCTTTCTCATCAGGAACTTCAATAATAACAGGTGCCTGAATTTGTGGTGGTGGCGGTGGCGGGATGTCAGTGGGTGGCACTTCTATCATTTCCTCAAATGTATTGGTGTTTTTACCTACAAGTGATGCTAATGTTTCATCATATTGCTTCCACTCAAATGCCATGACAACCAAAGCCATAGAAATCAAAAGACCAATGCTGAGGAAAAAGGTAGATTTATTCTCCAAATTGGCTTTTTCAGTCTTCTTCGCTTCCATAATTATTAATTTTTAGGATCTCAAATATAGGGATAGAATCCAAATTTGAATACCTAGTCACAAAAAATACAATAAATTTTAAGAAAAGAGTAGTGAATTTTGAGTCGCCATAGCGAGGTTTTACTTCCGACTACCGTAGAAAAGGGTAAAAAAGATAGTAGGAAATACGCTATTATTTACCGATGTGGGCATCAATATTACTTTATTGAAGTACGCATCCATTAAAAAACCTACCTCAAATCCAGTTACCTGACTTTTGATTGTTCCTAGCTCAAAATTCAAAGCTGCCTTAAGATTACCACCCATCTGAATTTTGGAGCTTCCAAGACCCTCAAAAAGATTACCTGTTCCCAGAATATTGTTAAACGAATGATCTGGATTGTTTGGATCGTATTGCTCATGCCTGGTTGAGAAAAGGCTATTGTCAACGGACCGTTCAATAAAGTATGGAGCCACTATTCCAAAAGATGGCCCAACTGCAGTAACTACTTTAACCTCTACGCCCTGTTGTGATGCTTTTTTGAAGAGTATAATATCACGGCCGTATTGAAATCTAAAGGCATAGAGATAATTGTTTTTTCCATAGATAAAGTAGTTGCCCGTAGAGCCTGAATTTCTTCTTACCTCTTGTGGGTGTTTGACATTCATGTTCTCAAGGCCAAAACTTTCAAGCATCCAGTCATTTAATTTTCTTGCTTTCTTAAACGTAAACCCTCCAATCAGGCCTCCGGATGAATTTTTATTGATTCCCCAGGTGAACTCTGAGTTATAATCATAACTATCCGTTGCCTGCCCCAAGAGTCTGACGGAACAAGCAATAAAAAGCAATAAAAGGGTTAAAGATGTTTTGACAACAAAATTCATTTCCTGGGAAATCTTTACGCTAAATTTAAATCAAAAATTTATATTGAGTTTTTGAAATTACAAAATAAGAATTCAAAATCTCACTTTCTCACCAACATTGCGGTACTACTTACTTCCTCAAATCCATAATTAATCCCATGACCTCCATTTCAGCTTCCTATTTGGGTTCTTTAAGAACACAGGCATCCCATCTAAAATCCGGGAACACTATCATTACCGATGCTCCAGTTGATAACAATGGAAAGGGTGAAGGGTTTAGTCCTACTGATTTGGTATGTGCCGCTTTAAGCAGTTGTATGATGACCATAATGGGAATAGTGGCTGACCGGGAAAAAATTGATCTCACTGGGTTAACATCTGACATTGTCAAAATAATGGGTTCCAATCCCCGAAAGATTGCTGAGATTCAAATTACTTTCGGTCATCCAAAATTAATGGCCACAGAAGAGCAAAAACAAAAGTTAAAGCATGCCGCGAGAACTTGTCCAGTAGCTCTTAGTCTATCTGAAACCCTTAAACAAAATATCGTGTTTAAATTTTAAAGAGGGTATTACTTTTTCTCAACTTCAGTCCTAACATTTTTGTAATCAATGTCCAGATGTGAGCGATTATACACTGATTCTCCATTGCGGATCAAAAGAATTTGTGGCGATTCATGCTCAACAAAAAAATGATCAGCTATGTTTTTCGAGATTGTTCGATGCGATAGCAAGTCTAGAAAATACGGCTTCACCTCCTTCATTTCATTATCATTCCAACTTCGCTCAAATCTGCCCAAAGCCGCTCTACTGATAGAACAACTTGTACTATGCTTGAAGATCAGAATAGGTTGCTTATGAGATTCTTTTGTTAAATCTTCCAATTGTTTTGCCTCCTTCAATTCATTCCAGTTCATCATTCTTTAAAAAGTTGTGCATCTAATTGTACCACATTCCCTCCTCCCCTTTGTCATATCGAGGCTTTCTAATTTTTTCTTTGAGATGTTCAGGTTGAGTCTCACTCTTTCGGAATACTTTAGACCAGAACAACTTCATGTTAATTAAAAAAGTTCGTTCTTCTTTTACATTATCGCGAAAGCTATGAGCAAACTTTGAATCAGGGTGAAGACGGCTGTCTTTATACTTGTGCATTTTTACGTTGCCCTGATAATCACCAAACTGCGCAATAGCCTTGCCGGGATAAAATACTTTTATTGCATCATCAGCACTGTTTGGGTTATGCTTGTTGTCCCAATATTTTTTAACACCACTCGCATA
>JAYVBN010000105.1:0-6091 GCA_043750455.1 Bacteroidia bacterium
TCGTCTGACTTCTCTTGCCGCGACTTTTTCCGAAGCCACGGTAATCCATCATAAAAAAATCGTAGCCGTTACTAACAAAATCCTTAGCGAATTTTCCCCATCCCTTAATGCTTTTTGAATTTCCTTTCAGGTAATAGACGACCCCGCGCGAATTGGGAACTTTAAAATAGATGGCATTGATGTGGCCTCCGTCTTCCATGTCAAAATCAAGTTCCTCAAACGGAAATGGATACTTGTATTCAAAGGCAGTGGAGAGTTTTTCGGGTCGAAAGAAAGCCAGGTGTTGAAAAAAATAGAAGGAAGCACAGATGGCGATATAAATTCCGATAAAAGTTAGAAATAGGATAACCATGAAGGAATTTCTACTACGACTTAATCTTCAACCTAATTTTTTTTGGATCTTGATAGGAGTTCCAAAATATGATCAGATAAACCTTTTCGTTTTTTACTTTGAAGTATAATGTAATCCGTGGATGGACTACACATTTCCTTACTTGATCCTTCTTTCTATGAACTGGGTATAAGTTTGGATTTGTGGATACAAGACTTATTGTCTCATCGACACGAGTCAAAAAATTAGCTTTTACTTGTGTAGACCATTCATCGCCTAAGTAGTCAAGATTTTGTTTAAATGTACTTTCTGCCTCGGGTAGCCAAATAACCGGATAAGTCATTCTCCATATTCTTTTTTGAGCGCAGCCATTACAACTTCATTAGCTCTCCCTTCTCCTTTTTCCAATTGTGCCAAACCACGATCTATAGACGCCTCTAACTCCGCATCATCAACCGGCTGATAACTTAATCCGAAATCCAAAAGATTTTTTATGGCGTGGATCAACGATTCATCGTTGATCTGATCCACTTTTCTGATTATCTCAGATTTTTCTGTTTTTAAATCCATCGTATTCTAATTTGAATAAAGTTAAGAAATTCATTCCTTAAATAATAGAATTTCTAATTTCATGTTCATTGTCTGTTTGGTTACCTCAAAGCCTCCGCCAACGCCTCATGAAAACTTTCGAAGTCGCGGAGGTTGCGATGGCTTCCACCTTCAATGATTACAAATTGATCACCTTCTACGAGCAATGGTTTTAGTCGCAACGCGGAAGACAAAGGAATCACCTGATCTTTTGTGCCGTGGATAATTACTTTTCTACACTTCACTTTTGGCAGAAAAGATTTATTTGAAAACTTTGAATGCAAAGGAAGAAGGTAAAGTAATGGCTTGATAGGTTCGTAGACTGCACCATTCAATTCGTCAAACGGAGTCTCCAAAATGAGCAAGTCGGGATTAACTGCCGTAGCCAGGTTAGATGCAATAGCTGAACCAAGTGATCGTCCGTAAATAACTAGTTTATCATACTTAAGGTTAGTCTGTGACCAAACCAAAGTCGTCAGGGCATCTTTATATAACGCTGTTTCACTTGGCTTACCAGTGCTTTTGCCATATCCCCTATAATCCATCATAAGAATATCATAGCCTAAGCGGGTGAAGTCAACTGAATACTTTCCCCAACGTTGTAAGTTATCGGCATTGCCGTGAAAGTATAGGATAAGCCCTTTGGATTTTAATTTTGTTTTAAACAATAGAGCATTTAAACTATCTCCACTTTCTGTTTTAATAAAATACTCCTCTAGCTTAGCCTGACTGGAGTCGCGTTGAAAAGTGAACAAGTGATCTTTAGAGAGCGCTTTCCGTTGAAAAATGATGTTGTCTTGAAAAAAATAAATAGAAATGGAGGCAATGAGATGTATTGCCACGGCAATGCCCACCAGCCAGAATATGATTTTTGTTGTTTGTATCTTTTTCAGAATACTTCAAAAGTAATTAGGTTTTTGGATCTAATAACCATGATGTACTTTTTGCATGATAATTTCTTCTGTAAGTTTGAATAGTACAATGCAATAAAAATACCGGCACCGTGAAATACCAACTTAATTTCTTCATGATTCTGTCAATTCTTACCTTGAGTGAAGGATTTTCTCAAAGGAAAGATTCAACTGATCCGAATATCGTCTTGATTTTTTTAGATGATATGGGCAATGGAGATCTGAGTTCTACGGGTGCATTGGGTTACACAACACCGGTGCTTGATAAATTAGGAAGAGAAGGAATACGATTCACAAATTTTTTGACAGCTCAGGCCGTTTGTTCTGCATCCCGAGCGGCACTGCTTACCGGATGCTACCCAAATCGGATTGGTTTTTCAGGTGCTCTATTTCCGAATAGTCCTATCGGCATTAGTTCATCCGAACTCACCTTAGCAGAGTTAGTGAAGCAAAAGGGGTACGCTACCGGAATTATTGGTAAGTGGCATTTGGGCGATAGCCAGGAATTTCTTCCACTCCAACATGGCTTTGATGAATATTTTGGATTGCCGTATTCCAACGATATGTGGCCTATTGATTTCAAGGGAGAACCAGCTACCGATTGGAGAAAGGACCGCTTCCCGCCATTATTTATTATAGAGGGAAATGACAAAAAAATTCCAATTGCAACGCTAGACGATCAGGCCAACCTGACCAAGCAATACACGCAAAAGGCAGTTGATTTTATCACTCGAAATAAAAAGAAGCCATTCTTTCTCTACATCGCGCATTCAATGCCACATGTACCTATAAATGCATCTGCCCAATTCAAAGGGAAAAGCAAGCAAGGTCTTTATGGTGATGTCATGATGGAGATTGATTGGTCGGTAGGTGAGGTACTAAAAGCTATTGAGAAGAATGGATTGGATAATAACACATTAATTATTTTCACGAGTGACAATGGTCCATGGCTTAATTTCGGCAATCATGCTGGTTCTACTGGTGGCTTGCGCGAAGGCAAAGGAGATACTTTCGAAGGAGGTATGCGTGTCCCTTGTTTGATGCGATGGAAAGGAACGATACCCGAAAATCTAATAAGTAATAACCTTGCTTCTACAATGGATATTTTTCCAACAGTTGCTGAGTTATTAAAGCTTAAACTTCCTGATCAAAAAATTGATGGGCTTAGCCTGGTTCCTGTTCTCAAGGGAGATGTTACCACAACCATCCGAAAAGAATTTTATTATTATTATCGAAAGAATAATCTGGAAGCAGTACGCCTTGAAGAATGGAAGTTAATCTTGCCGCATCCCGGCAGATCGTATGAGAATTTCAAAGTGGGAAAGGATGGCTTTCCGGGTGATACAAATGAAGATTACTCATTTCCCAAGGCCTTGTATGATTTAAGACGCGATCCAGGTGAGCGCTATAATGTAATTGGGCAGTATCCGGAAATTGTAAAAACGTTGGATGAATTAGCCGAGAAGGCGAGAGAAGATTTGGGTGATGATCTGACTCAACGGGTAGGAAAAAATGTTCGATTGGTTGGTCAGAAGCAATAGCTAATTGCTTGCCTTAACTTTGAACTTCTAACCTGTAGCTCTTCTTTGAATTGTCCAGACAAGCAAATAGCCCTTGGTAGCATTTCCTTTTTGCCTAGTCCCTCTTTTCATTACCTTTTAGAAATTAAAATTCTCCCTCATGAAAAAATGTATCTTATTTTTCTTGCTGTGTTTAGCATTTACCGGTCAGGCGCAAACTCAAACAACAGCTCCTATCTCTACCTATGATTCGAAGTACTATGATAAACTCAAATGGCGCAACATTGGCCCATTGAGAGGAGGTAGATCACTTGGGTCTTCTGGTAGCCCAGGCAGGATAAATGAATATTATTTTGGTGCTACAGGTGGAGGCTTATGGAAAACTACTGATGGCGGTCAGGAATGGGCAGCCGTAACAGATGGACAAATTTCAAGTTCATCGATAGGTGCAGTGGCTGTTGCCGAAACGAATCCCGACATCGTTTATATAGGAGGTGGCGAAACTCAATTGCGAGGTAGCATCACTCAAGGAGACGGTGTCTATAAAACTACCGATGGTGGAAAAACCTGGAGGTCTCTTGGATTGAAAGAAACTCAAGCGATTTCTCGCATTCGCATTCATCCCACAAATCCTGATATTGTATATGCTGCTGCACTTGGCCATCCCTATGGTGATAATGAAGAGCGTGGCGTTTTCAAATCTATAGATGGTGGCAATACCTGGAAGAAAGTATTGTATGCAGGCCCGAAGGCGGGTGCCGCTGATTTGATTATTGATCGCACGAATCCTAAAATTTTGTATGCCTCTACCTGGCAGGTATATCGCAAAACATGGAAGATGTGGGGCGGTGGTCCGGATTGTAAATTATGGAAATCAGAAAATGGAGGTGAGACGGGGACAGAGTTAACGAAGAATCCGGGCATGCCGGAAGGACCATTTGGGAAAATAGGTATTACAGTTTCACCAGCAGATAACAAAAGACTGTGGGCAATAGTAGAAGCAAACGATGGTGGCGTGTACCGAAGTGACGATGCAGGCGCTACCTGGAAGAAAACAAACGATGAACGTAAACTTCGTCAACGTGCTTTTTATTACTCAAGAATTTATGCTGACCCATTTGATCGCGAAACTGTCTATTGCCTTAATGTTGATTTTTGGAAATCAACTGATGGCGGTGTAAAGTTTGATACCGAAATTAAAGTGCCACACACTGACAATCACGATTTATGGATAGACCCGAATAATCCGCAACGTATGATTACTTCCAACGATGGAGGCGGTGCAGTGTCGGTGAATGGTGGTAAAAGTTGGACGGCTGAAGATTATATTACTACTCAACTTTATCACGTAACCACTACTAACCATGTGCCCTACCATGTTGCCGGTGCACAACAAGACAATTCAACAATTGCGGTACCAAGTGAAGGCTGGGCTCATATGAATGAGCTTGGCCCATGGGGATATGATGTAGGCGGAGGAGAGAGCGGATACATTACTTCTCATCCTGATAATCCAAATATTTATTACGCGGGTAGTCAGGGTGCATTACTAACGCGCAAGGATGTGACCACCGGACAGACACGTGACATACAAGTGTATCCAAGATTTTTTTCTGGGGAGCCGGCAAGTTCATTGCCCGAGCGGTGGCAGTGGACGTATCCCATTGTATTCTCTCCAATGGATTCAAAAATTTTATATACTTGTTCGCAGCACGTGTGGAAGACAATTGATGATGGTCAAAGTTGGGAAAAAATAAGTCCTGACCTTACGTATGCAGATCCGGAAACGCTCGGTGTTACAGGTGGAGAGATAACAAAAGATATGAATGGGCCTGAGATATACGGAACAGTGTTTGCGCTTGCTCCTTCGTTTCATGATGTGAACATGATCTGGGCAGGCTCCGATGATGGAAAAATAAACATCACTCGCGATGGCGGAAAAAACTGGACGAACATCACCCCAAAAGATTTACCAAAGAATTCTGTGGTAGCAATCATTGATGAATCCAAACATTCCGCTGGAACGGCTTATGTAGCAGCCTTTCGCTATCAAGTCGATGATCGGCAGCCGTATGTATTCAGAACAAAAGATTTTGGAAAGACCTGGACTAAGATTGTAACAGGAATTAAAGATGGTCATTTCTCCAGATCAGTTCGTGAAGATCATGTACGTCCGGGTTTATTATTTCTAGGTACAGAACATGGAGCTTATGTATCGTTCAATGCTGGCGATAACTGGCAACCCCTGCAATTGAATTTACCGGATACACCTATCCGCGATTTAGTAGTGAAGAACGATGATGTAGTGCTTGGAACACACGGTCGTGGTTTTTGGATTTTAGATGATATCAATCCACTTCGTCAACTCACACCTGAATTGATGAAACAAAATGTAATTCTCTTTCAACCGAGCGATGCTATACGAGGCGTGTATGATGCATCATTTCAATATTATTTAAATGACAAAGTCGACACAGTCAAACTTGAAATTCTAGATGCGAATGGAAATTTGGTTCGTAAGTTCGTTGGCACCAAAACGGAAGAGAAACCAATAGCCGGAGATTTTTGGGGTGGTGGCGACAGTAAGCCAACCGCTGCTGTAGGATTGAACACTTTCCGTTGGAATGGTCGCTATGAAGGTGCCACAATTTTTGATGCTATCATCGTATGGGGAGCGCGTCCACAAAACGGTCCCGAGGCGCCCATCGGAAAATATCAGATTCGCTTTAAGGCAGGAAGTT
>JAYVBN010000106.1:0-2812 GCA_043750455.1 Bacteroidia bacterium
ATGATCACCCTCCATGCCGAAGGTGTTCGTAGTATCATTTTAGATTTATCAGAAGTTAAGTATACCGACTCTTCAGGCCTTAGTGCACTGCTGGTTGGAAATCGCATCTTGCAAGAAGATGGAGGAATATTTATACTTGCAGCCCTTTCAGATCACACGTTAAAGCTGATTAAAATTTCACAATTGGATAGTGTCCTGAATATTTTTCCGACCACGGAAGAAGCCATCGATGCCGTGTTTATGCACGAGATCGAAAAGGATATGAAAGACGGAGATTAATTCAAGTGATCAGGTAATCAGTATTCCAGTAATCGGTAATCGGTAATCATTAATCGGTTATCGGTGATTGACTACCGATACCCTATCACCATTTACCGATTACCATTTAACAATTGTCATTCACAGTAACCATCCTTGGCTCTAGTGGGGCGCTTCCGGCTTATGGAAGGTTTCCATCAGCGCAATACGTTGTCATTCAAAACAGACATTTTCTAATTGATTGCGGTGAGGGTACTCAAATGCAATTGATGCGGTATCAAATTCCCTATCATAAAATAAATACTATTCTCATCAGCCATCTCCATGGCGATCATTATCTGGGTCTGGTTGGGTTGCTATTTACCATGCATTTGTTGCGCAGGGAAAATGACTTGCATCTCTATGCTCCAAAAGGGTTGGATGAAATTATTACATTACAACTTAAGCACTCCCACTCTACCCTTCGTTTCAACCTTATTTTTCATACAGTCGATACGGCACATGAAACATTGCTATTCAACAATGAAGCGTTGACTATTGAAACGATCCCTTTGATTCACAAGATACCTTGCTGTGGTTTTCTATTCCGAGAAAAACCAAAACCACATCGCATTGATAAAGGAAAACTGCCATCCGGAATTTTATTACAACACATCGTTATATTAAAATCAGGAAAGGATGTGATTGATCATACCGGTAACCTTCTTTATAAAAATGAAGACTACACCCTCCCACCACATCACTCCTATTCTTATGCTTACTGTTCTGACACCGCTTTTACTGAAAAAATAACTGAACAAATTCGAGAGGTAGACCTTTTATATCATGAAGCCACTTTCATGAATGACGAGAAGGATAAAGCAGATGAAACAAAACACAGCACTGCCAGACAAGCTGGAGAGCAGGCCAAAATGGCCAACGTTAAGAAGTTAGTCATTGGTCACTTTTCAGCGCGCTATAAAGAATTACAGCCACTATTGGATGAAGCACAATCCATTTTTCCAACTACAGTACTTGCTATTGAAGGCGAAACCATTGATCTTGATGTATGAATCTTCCTACCCTTGAGCAGAAAAAAAACAGGCTCTTCATCATCCTCTGCGGTATTTTTCTGACGAACGCATTGGTGGCGGAAATGATTGGAGTAAAAATTTTCTCTGGTGAAAACACGTTGGGCATGAACCCAGCTCATTTAAATATTCTTGGTTTCACTATGGACTTTAACCTGACAGCTGGTGCGGTTATCTGGCCCGTTGTCTTTATTACCTCCGATTTGATCAATGAATATTTCGGAAAGCCGGGTGTGAAACGCATCAGCTATTTCACTGCCGCTCTTGTTGCTTATTCCTTCCTTGTTATTTTTTTTACGATGAAACTTCCACCTGCGCAATGGTGGCTGGATGCCAATAGCACAGATGCAGAAGGTAATTATTTCAATATGCAATTTGCGTTCAATAAAATTTTCGGTCAGGGCCAGCGAATTATCATCGGGTCTCTTGCGGCTTTTCTTTTGGGGCAGTTAGTAGATGTATTTGTCTTTCAACAATTGCGAAAAATAACCGGCACCAAAATGCTATGGCTTCGCGCCACGGGTTCAACACTCGTCTCTCAATTAATAGATAGTTTTGTTGTTTTATTTATTGCGTTTTATGGCATATTCTCAAACAATCAGATTGTTGCCATCGGACTAACCAACTACATCTACAAATTTGTAGTCGCCATTTTACTTACCCCAGTGATTTATGGCGGACATTATTTTATTGACAAGTATTTAGGCAAAGAGAATGCAGAAAAGATTTCGGAAGATGCGGCCAATCAAAGTGGCTCATTTTTGTGATCTGCGCAAGTTATCCAGCACAATAGCTGTAGCTACTGCCGCATTGAGTGATTCGGCCTTACCAAACCGAGGTATTGAAATTCGTTGATTTACGAAATGTTCTACCTCTTGCGATATTCCGTGGGCTTCATTTCCAATAACAATAAGGCCACCAGTTTCAAAATTTACCTGATGCACATTTTGTCCATCGAGAAAAGTGCCATAAAGTGTTCCCTGTTTGCGCGATAAGTAAGAAGTAAGTGACGTATAGAATACGTTGACCCTGCAAAAAGATCCCATTGATGCTGTGATCACTTTTGGGTTATAAAAGTCAGCAGACTGCTCGGAAGCTATAATATTCTTAATGCCATACCAATCCGCTATTCTAATAATCGTTCCTAAATTACCAGGGTCACGAATGTCATCCAGCACCAATACATATTCGTTGGGCAGCTGCCTGCTGGCGGTATTCATCTTCATCCTGGCAACAGCCATCACATCCTGGTTGGATTGAAATGATCCCAGGCCAGACAACTCATTAGTCTCTATAATTTCTATGTGATCTCTAATAGACGAACGATTATCCAACAAGTAAGCAGAAGTAGCAACAATCGTAAGGACTTCAAAATCGGATGCCAATAATTCAGAAACGCTTTTTGCGCCTTCTACCACAAAGCATTGCTCCTCAACCCTGTATTTCTTTACTTGCAGGGATTTGATGAATTTAGATTTTGCTTT
>JAYVBN010000107.1:0-4608 GCA_043750455.1 Bacteroidia bacterium
CTTCTAAAGAAACCGTTTACCTTAACGCTTCCTCTCCAATTGGCCCAGGCAAGGGTTATTGGTTGTTAATAAAAGACAACACGGTAACACTTGACACTGGCCCCGGCAAAACTGTAAATACAAATTCGGAGAACGCTTTTAAGATAGACCTTATAGATGGTTGGAACCAAATTGGCAACCCTTACAATTTTGATGTGAAATGGGAAGATGTGCAAGTAGCCAATCCAACCGTTGGCAAGCTAATGGTGTGGAACGGTTCGTATGATGTTGGGCCTTTAAAAAAATATGAAGGTGGATTTGTGAAAGTAACAGGCAATGTGGAATTAAAAATTCCTGTTCTTAAAAGTGGCCGTACAACCAACTCGAATAATATTAATCAAAATCCTATTGATGAAATAGACTGGCAAGTACTTATTTCGGTGAAGCAATTAAATATGCAATACAACCTGGGAGGGGTTGGAATGTGCCCTAAGGCGTCAAAGGGTTTTGATGTATTGGATAACTTTACTCCCCCGCGCTTAAATGATTATCTGGAATTTAATCACAACAGAAAAGTGGGGGGTGATTATTACTCCTCTGATATTGTACCTACCGAAGAAAATCATCAATGGGAGTTTTCTATAGACTCCAACTTACCAGACGAGTCGGTTTATATGAGTTGGGATAATTCTTACTTTGGAAATGGTGATAAAGTGCTTGTGCTCGAGGATTTGAAACGCAATGTATTGATAAATATGAGCGAGCGATCGGCATACAGTTTCCCTTTCACAAAAGACAACCGTTTTAGAATTTTGTATGGCTCACTAGACTATGTTTTGAAAGAGTCGCTTAGTGAAACTGCCCGCATCTTAAGTGTGTCGCCAAACCCAAGCGATGGTCAATTTACTGTTGACTATGCCGTGCCGTATGGGAAAGAGCAACCTGTTACCATCTCTATTTTGGATTTGATGGGCAAAACGGTGGGTACTGTTGTAAATAAAAATCATGCGGGAGGATTTTATAAAGCCAATTGGGAAACCACTACATCAGAACCCAGACTGGCAGGAGCCATTTATTTGATTCAACTTAAAACGAATAATAACATTACCTATCAACGCATAATTATCCGATAGAAGTTTAACGTCATTGCGGGCCCAGTTAAGGAAGAGGGAAGCGATCACCGGAATAGAAGTCAAAGTAAAAATTCATGCACTATGAAAAACTTATTGATCATCTCTGTCTGTCTGGCCTTTTCAGTAAATAGCCAGGCGCAAACCATAAAGGCAAGGAGTAACCCGGTAATGGTGGAGGTGAGCCAGCCTACGGTTGTTGCTGAAATGAATGAGGAAATTATTACGTTGGAAGCTTTGGGGATGAAAACTTTGCCAAGGTATTACGCATTGATTATTGGAGTATCCGACTATCAATATGCTGGCGCTGGCTTGCCTAATCTGGATATGCCAGCAAAAGATGCTGAGCGATTATACAATCTATTGACAGAAAAATATGCCTTTGATCAGCAGTATGCAACACTACTTAAAAGCCCAACACGCGAGCAGATCCTTAATCATTTGGAGCGAATAAGTAATGAGGTTACAGAAAAAGATAATGTATTGATTTTCTATGCTGGTCATGGTGATTACAATAAGGTGAAGGACTTTGGGTATTGGGTTCCCTCTGATGCCAAGTTGGGTAACACCAGCGGCTATATACCGAACAGTACGATCAAAGATTATGTAGGCGCGACAAAATCCAAGCATACTCTTCTCATTACCGATGCCTGCTTTTCAGGCAGTATTTTTAAATCTAGATCATTAGAGTCTGTCCGAAGACAGTTTAATGAGTTGTATAAAGATAAAAGCCGCAAGGCAATGACCAGTGGTAATCTCACTGAAGTTCCTGATGAAAGTATATTTATTAAATTTCTTCTGAAAGCACTGGAAGATAACTCAGATCCTTTACTGGCATCTTCAACGTTGTTTACAAGAATTAATGAACCTATCCTGAATAATTCAACCACCACACCAAAGCTGGGCGTCATCCAGGGAGCTGGTGATGAAGGCGGGGATTTCATTTTTATTAAGAAGGACACTAAGAAATGATCATAAGTTTATTGCACAAGTAGAAGTAATTTTTGAGCCGATTTGAACTAAATATTTTTTATCGGTTTGGATCTATTTCGGTCTATCCATTAGGCAGACTCTCGGTTCCTCCGTCTGGAAGGAATAAAAGTAGTAACTTCATGAGCTAAAGCCCTGCCATGCCCTCGGTAATACCAGGTTACGAGTATGATGTTTTTATCAGCTATCGCCAAAAAGATAATATGTCTTCGCCCGATAGGTCGGCTTACGGCAAGCATCCAAGTGATGGCTGGGTAACTGAGTTTGTTGCCAACTAAAAGATGGAGCTTGAAGTAACCATCAAAAAGAAAATCTCAGTTTACTTTGACGAAAACCCTTACGATGGCATTCTGGATGTGCACGAAGTGAAAGAGTCTCTTTCTTCTAAACTCAAGTGTCTGATTTTTATTCCCATCATCTCTCAAACCTATTGCGACACTACCAGCTACGCATGGAATAATGAGTTTCTGATATTCAAACAACTTGCTCATGCCGATCAGTTTGGGCTTAAGATCAAGCTTAGAAATGGAAACGTTGCCAGCCGGATTATTCCTGTGCGCATTCATGAGATTGACCCGCAAGACTCATCGCTTTTGATGAATGAAATGGGCGGTCCATTGCGATCGATCGATTTTGTTTTCACAACCCCGGGTGTAAACCGACCACTTCGTGCCAATGAAGACCACGCTAATGACAACCGCAACAAAACCTATTACCGCGATCAAATAAATAAAGTTGCCAATTCAATCAAAGAGATTGTTGCATCGATAAAAGCACCCATTGAGCCAGGTGGTAAAACTCCTGTTAATCAAGAAAATCTGCTATTACCTTTTAAAGATGGTAGGTGGGGAAAGAGAATATTTATATTCGGTGTCGTTGTTGCTGCTCTTTGTCTGATAGGTTATTACTTATTAAAAAATGATTTTATTCTCAATTCAACGAGCACCGGTAAAACAACCATTGCTGTTATTCCCTTTAAGGCCATTGGGGATGAGGAAGAGAGTCAATATTTTGCTGATGGAATGACCGATGTTATCGCCTCGAACCTCAGCGTGTTCCCGGAATTAAATGTGAAATCAAGAACGTCTGTCGAAAAATATAAAGACAGTCCTAAAACAGTCTCGGAAATTGCTTCCGAATTAGGTGTGCTCTACATTTTAGAAGGCAGCGCCCAGAAATTTGGTGACAACATCCGAATAATTGTCCAACTTGTTGACGCTCGCACGGATGCTCATGTTTGGTCAAGGAGATTTGATAAAAAATTTGAGAATGTTTTCGAGATTCAAAATCAAATCAGTGCAAGTATTGCCAGATCACTGAAGGCAAAACTAACTCCAGACATTGCCGAGAAGATTAACCGAACTCCAACTTCAAGTTTTGAGGCATATGATTTATTTCTGCGGGCTAAACAATGGAGCAACAAGTACACGTACTCCCATGATGTGATGGATCTTAATCAATCGATTAGTCTGCTCAATCAATCACTGTTGAAGGATCCACAGTTTGCGCTAGGCTATGCCTGGTTGGCGGGCTTAAAAGCAGTAAGAGATGTTGACAACCTTTCGGCTAATAATGTGAAGGATTCTATTTTATTACTTGCACAAAAAGCGTTGGAAATTGATTCCACAGTGGTGGAGGCATATATCGTGTTAAGTGAATTGTACCATCACGAGAATGATGATATCAATGCTCTGCGATTTACCTACAAAGCGCTAGACGATATTAGTGCCCATAGATCTACACTCGATACTCAGGTAACGGATAGCGTAATAGTCAGCCAGCTAATTCAACGCATTGCTTCTATTTACTCCCGCATTGGTGATGCCGATCGCGCTTCTGGTCTATATGGTCAAATTCTAAAATTGGATTCCAATAACGCTGAAATCCTTCACCAAAAATTCTATGCATTGGCCGCAGGCAGACATGTTGATCAGTTACTCGAATTAGCAGATCACCTCCTTCGATTAAATCCGAAGGATCCGTTTATTGATATGGTGATGACCCATGTTTGGCTGGAGCAAAAGGATTTTGGGAATCTGGAAAAAATGTATCGTAAAAAAGAAAGTGTTTTAACAGAACAGATGGATTTGTTGGATCAGTATGTGTTGATTTATGCCTCAGCTTTGCGAATGAATGGAAAGGAAAAAGAAGCACAACAACTGGCTGCAAAATTTGAGAAGCAACTTTCAACCGATGATGTTTATTTGAAGGCTCAACTTCTCCTGTTCAAAGGACGCTATGATGAAGGTCTTCAGGTATTGGAGTCGGTAGAAATTGGTTGGTACAACCTTAACTTGTGTGCAATCAATCCTGTATTTGATCTGATTAAGAATGATGCCCGGTTCAAAAATTTTATTCAAAGGAATAATGATCGCATCATGGATAAGAGCGATCGTATTTACCAGCTTGAAAAGGTAGGATATCTTCCGCGCCCGGAAGACTTTCTTTTAAAAATATTTTCTGATAAGAATCTGAGTAAAGAGGGAAAGGTGCTTTGATAATTTACGGC
>JAYVBN010000108.1:0-10685 GCA_043750455.1 Bacteroidia bacterium
CAGCACCTCCTCTGAAGCCCGGCAGTTGTATAATGCCTTGCAAACTCGGTGGCTGGTAAATACTTCCCCATGAATATTTACTTGCTTCTGCCTTAATAAATTCATGCGATTCCGGTGAGATGTCGGTGATAATGCTCTCATCAAACGATGTGCGTGTAAGTGGCAAAGGCTTTACCGGAAAAGGTTGAGTTGGCCACGTTGATTCATCAATCATAGTTGAAGCTGGCACCGGTCTTTCCTCGATTGCATAAATCGGTTTGCCGGTTTCTCTCTCCAACATAAACACCAATCCTTGCTTTGTAATCTGCACGACAGCATCGATCTCTCTTCCGTCTTTTTTAATAGTTGCTAAATTGGGTGGCGTTGGCAAGTCATAATCCCACAGGTCGTGATGCGAAGTTTGAAAATGCCAAACATGCTTTCCGGTTGTTGCATCAATCGCAATAATGGAATTAGCAAAGAGGTTTTGACCTTTGCGTTCGCCTCCATGAAAATCGAAAGCAGGCGCACCCGTGGCAGCAAACACCAAACCTCTTTTCCTATCAATACTTAATCCGGCCCAGGCATTGCTGCCTCCAATATTTTTATAACTTTCTTCCGACCAGGTTTCAAATCCAAATTCGCCCGGATGTGGGATCGTATGAAACGTCCATCGCAGTCGGCCGGTGCGCACATCATAGGCGCGTATATCACCCGAAAGAGCTTCGTAATTTTCCTTCAGGGATGAACCCACAATAATGAGATCTTCATAAACCACTCCAGGAGATGTGTTGGTCACATCATATTTTTCAAAATCAACATCGTTGCGAAGTCCCTTTCTTAAGTCGACAAAACCATTTTCGCCAAAGTCGGAAAAAGGTTTCCCTGATAACGCATCCAGTGCGATCAACTTATTTTTCGCGCAAACCAAAATCCTTTTGTCATTGCCTTCTTCCCAATAGGTAAGGCCTCTGTTGAATCCTCCTTCCTTGCTGCCCGGTTCGAAAGGATCAAACTCCCAAAGCTCTTTTCCTGTATTGGCCTCAAGAGCAAAAACTTTCATCTTAGCCGAAACTCCATATAGAGTCTTGTCAATGATAATCGGATTGCATTCTATTTTGGAAAAATCAGAGTGATCGCCTGTGCGATACGTCCATGCTACCTGAAGGCGATTTACGTTTCCTTTATTAACCTGATCTAATTGTGAGTATGCATTGATGCCATCATCACCGCGATAAGCTCGCCAACCTTTATGTGGTGAAGGACTGTAACACGAGTTGATTATCAGAAGAATGAAAATGTAAAGTATTGGTCTTTTCACGATAATAATATCAAGTGTGATGGTCTCCTATATTTCATTTTTCATTAGGTTCAATACCTTACTTCAATCCATACCTATCAATCAAATAAACTAAAGCGGCCATAGAAGCTGATCCTAATTCAAGTTCCCGCTTGTCAACTTTGTCTATTGTATCTTCTGGTGTGTGGTGGTAATTGAAGTAGCGTTGTGAATCCGGCAGAAACTCCAGAACTGGTACACCTTGTTTATTCAATGGCCCGATATCGGCACCTCCACCCTCTTGATCAAAGTCGGTAAGTCCATACGGCTCCAACAGAGGTTTCCAGCTTTTAATCTTTTGACGAACGGCATCGCTAGCAGTCATGGTGAATCCACGTGGCGTAAATCCTCCACGATCAGACTCAATTGCTATAATGTGTTTCTCTTTATTTTTCTCAGCAAGCTCAGCATACTTAAGTCCGCCTCGCAAACCATTCTCTTCGTTCATAAACATGACAGCACGGATGGTTCGCTTAGGTGTATAACCTATCATTTTAAAAAGACGCAACACTTCAATTGACTGAACGCAACCTGCACCATCATCGTGTGCACCTTGTGCCAAATCCCATGAGTCGAGATGCCCACCCACAACAATGATCTCATCTTTGTATTCACTTCCTTTGATTTCTCCGACTACATTAAAAGAAGGAGCCTCTTCCAACGTTTCGCTATGTGTCTCTATATAAAACTGTAACTCTTTGTCCTCCTTCACGAGTTTACTCAACAACTCTGCATGTTTTGTGCTGATGGCAACGGCCGGTATTTTTGTAATGTTTGGTGCGTAACGCATTCCTCCTGTATGCGGATAATCTTCTATGTTTGGACTCATGGAACGAACGATGGCTGCAACCGCTCCATACTTGGCTGCCTCTGAAGCACCACCTCCGCGCTGATTAACGGCTCCGCTGTAGGCCTCAAACGTATTGATCTTCGAGGGATCCAATGGTCTATTGAAGAATACGATCTTGCCTTGTACATTCTTAGTGCCAAGTTGCGCCAACTCTTCAAAACTCTTTACTTCAATGATTTTGCTAACCACTCCATCAGGACCCGTTCCGATTGATCCACCTAATGAGCAGACATTCATGGATACCGTGCCCATCTTTTTCGAATTGATCACTCTTCCAATTTCCTGTTGGCCTCTCACCCAATGCGGCACCATCACAGGCTGTAGCCATACGGAATCAAAACCAAAATCCTGCATCACATGACGGCTCCATTCCACAGCAGCAGCCGCTCCAGGTGAACCTGATAATCTTGACCCCACATTTGTAGTAAGATGATGAAGCATCTCATACGATTTGCCATTCTGCAAAGCATTATCAAAAATTAATTTAACGGTAGATTCATCCTGGGCATGTAATGATACAATCACACCTGACACAAATAGAGGTATTAGAATTAATTTGAACATTGACATTAATTTAGAACCCTAAATATACAGCAAGCAATAGCTCAAAAATGAGTGTCTTATGGACTTTTATTAATTTGTATCTTTGCTCTGAAATATGATTCATCCTTCATTTCAGGAAAAACTACCAGATGTCGTAAATCTTTTACGTAAACATCAAATTAAAAGCGCCTTTCTATTTGGCTCTGCTATTACAAATCAATTTAATGATAATAGCGATATCGATCTCTTGATCAATTTTAATGAAGGGCTAGATCCCCTTGAAGCTGGGGAGCACTGGTGGAGTCTTCATGATGAATTAAGAGATTTATTTCACCGGGAAGTTGATCTGATTACGGAGCGCTCTCTGAAAAATCCATACTTTATTAGTGAACTTAATAAAACCAAGTTTCTGATCTATGGATAATCC
The DNA here is from genome assembly GCA_043750455.1 of Bacteroidia bacterium. Taxonomy (GTDB): domain Bacteria; phylum Bacteroidota; class Bacteroidia; order Cytophagales; family Cyclobacteriaceae; genus ELB16-189. The sequence goes on from JAYVBN010000108.1 coordinate 3,139, forward strand.
GCAGAAGAAACTTTTATTGGATATACTTACTTGTATTGAGACGATTGAAAAATATATCGGCATCAACAAAATTTTCTCTGAATATGATAGCAATTTTTTAGTTCAAGATGCAGTTGAACGCAACTTGATTACGATTGGAGAAGCGATGAAACAGTTATTGACTTTATCGCCTGAAATCCCACTATCAAATGCTAGAAGGGTGGTAGACGCCCGCAACAAGCTCACCCATGGCTATGGTGAAATTGAAAATGTTCAGGTTTGGAGCATTCTCATTAATCATCTTCCCATTTTAAAAAATGAAGCCAGAAATCTTCTTGGTGATACTAAAATTAATTAGTTATGGCATTCCTATTCGACTCCTTCGAAAGCTGGAAGAAGTACAGTATCGAAAAAAATATTTCATTGCACCAGGTAGCCATGGAATATGAGAAAGAACAACGAGGCCGGACTGAAAAAGAAATCTGGGATGGATTGGCCAATGCATGGACTGTAATGAAAGATGCTGTTCACACCGGATTGGAAGAAGACATGACTTCGCGCTCGGGCATGATCAACAATGGTGCAAAAAAGGTTTACCGCTATCCGAAGCCAGTACTCTCAAAAGAATTTCAAAATCTTATTTCGCGTGCATTAGCTGCGAAAGAAGTCAACTCTTGTATGGGAAGAATTGTAGCCGCACCTACAGCAGGGGCTTCAGGCATTATGCCAGGTGTGCTTTACACCTTGCAGGAAATTCATCACATCGATGATAATAAAATTTTAGAAGCCATGTTGCTGGCTGCAGGCATTGCATTAATCATGGAACAAAAGGCTTCTATTTCAGGAGCCGTAGGTGGCTGCCAGGCAGAGACAGGTACTGCAGCCGCCATGGGTGCTGGCGCTATCGTCTATTGTTTAGATGGAGATACAGATCAGATTTTTAATGCCGTGGCCATCACTGTTCAATGTATGTTGGGATTAGTTTGCGATCCCGTTGCCGGCCTTGTTGAAGTTCCGTGTGTGGTTCGCAATGCAAGCGCAGCAGCTATTGCGAATAGTTCTGCACAAATTGCACTAGCAAATGTGAGCAGTGTCATTCCTGTAGATGAGGTGATTGAGGCGATGGGAGAAATTGGCGCCAGTATGGAAACGCGTTACAAAGAAACAGCACTTGGCGGATTAGCCGCAACAAAAACCGGACAAGCCATTGCTAAAAAAGTATTGATACGCGATATTGAAATGTTGCCAGATGAAGGAGTGAAATAATTTGATGAATCTGTTTTATAAAAGATAGTCAGGCAGGATTTTATTCCCGAAATAGTACACCATTGTACTGAAGATAATGGCCCAGATCACTCCACTTACAAACATATAAAGAATAATTTTTTCTTTAGGGCTTCCAAAACTCACCGCAATTAGCGTTCCTCCAATTGGAGTTAAAAGTATTGGGGTGAGGAAAGCGATTCCACCTAATCCATATCTTTTATACAAAGTGGTAATCTTTCGATTGCGCGGTGTAAATTTTTTACGGTTCTGAAAGAATTGTTTGAATACTCGTTCTCGCAGAAAAGTTCCAAAATAGGTAAAGGCTACAACAGCCGTCATCATTCCGGTAATAGTGGCGATAATCGTTGTCACTATGCTTAATTTAGCTGCATATCCACCCAGTGGACCAAACACAAACTTAATCATGGTTGATAAAAACACTGGTATCGCTTTGAGTATTTCTTCCCACATAAATCTTAATGATCAATTTTCAATTAGCCAATTCTCAATGAAATATAACTGCATTAAAGCCCCTCTCCACCGGAGAGGGGTTGGGGTGAGGTTTTAGATTTTCTCTCCAAAACTCAAATCGCCTGCATCGCCCAGACCCGGAACAATATAAAATTGTTCGTTGAGCTTTTCATCCACAGCAAACGTCCATATGGTAAAGGGTATTTTAATGTTGGCTTTTAAATATGCGATACCTTCCGGAGCGGCCACCAAAGCTGCTACATGAAGGTGACTAGCAGTCCCTCTCTTTAATAATTCATTTACCGCGTCTACTATTGAACGTCCAGTCGCCAACATTGGATCAATCAGTATGACATCAGCGTCATCTATACTTGGAGTCGCGAGGTAATCTAGTTTTATTTTAATTCCCTTATCATTTTCCTGCCTAAAAGCTCCCACAAATCCACAATCTGAGGCATCAAAAAAGTTCTGAAATCCGGAAAAATAAGGAAGACCCGCCCGTAAAATGGTGATTAAAATAGGATCTCGTTCCAAAACGTTCAAAACTGACTTGCCAAGAGGAGTTTCAATTTCCTTTCTTAAGTAGTTGAGTTTCTTCGACACTTCAAAAGCCATGATCTCACCAAGCCGTTCCATGTTTTTCCTGAACTTCATGCGGTCTTGCTGTAAATTTTTATCGCGAAGACCTCTTAGAAAGTGATTGGCTATTGAATTTTGCTCTCCCAATACAAACAGTTCCATACAAAATTTTTTACTCCCGAAAATTTAAGATAAAGTTGCATGGTAATTATGGCAACGACAAAAAAAATAAAAAAGTCCAGTGCACCTGAACCGGATTGGTCACTCTTAAAACAGCTTTGCGAAGTGCAGGCACCATCCGGTCATGAAACTCCTCTGAAAGAATTTCTGCTTCAATACATCAAGAAACAAAAGAAGAATTGGAGTGTTCAGCCCGAAATCATCCATGGGGAAGAATTTCAGGATTGTCTGATCTTAAAATTTGGAAAGCCACGCACCGCCATCTTCGCTCACATGGATTCTATTGGATTCACCGTGCGTTATTTCAATCAGCTCCTTACAATTGGCAGCCCCGATGCAGAGTCAGGAACGAAACTGGTTGGCCATGACAAACTAGGCCCCATTGAATGTGAACTCGAATTTGATAAGGACAACCATGCCTTCTACAAATTTGGCAGACAAATTGAACGTGGAACATCACTTACCTATAAAATCAACTTTCGAGAAAACAAAAATTTTATTCAGACAGCCTATTTGGATAATCGCCTTGGGATTTTCAGCGCATTGAAAGTGGCCGAGACATTAAAAGATGGAGTGATTGTATTTAGTTGTTGGGAAGAACATGGTGGTGGCTCTATCCCCTATCTTGCAAAATTCATTTATAAAAAATGGAATGTGCGCCAGGCACTTATTTCAGACATCACCTGGATTTCGGATGGGGTTGAACATGGTAAGGGTGCGGCCATTTCCTTACGGGACAGAAATCTTCCCCGGAGAAGTTTTGTGAACAAGATCATTGCCATTGCAGATGAAAACAAAATCCTCTATCAACTAGAAGTGGAAGGAATGGGCTCCAGCGATGGAGGTGAATTGCAACGAACCGCTTATCCATTTGATTGGTGTTTTGTTGGGGCGCCTGAATTAAGTGCCCATACACCTGACGAAAAAGTACATAAAGTCGATATCAAAAGCATGATTGATCTATATATATGCTTGATGAAAGAACTTTAGGTTTTAATAGCTTACGAATATTCTAAAGATAACATCGAACCTATGAAATCCTCCACTCGTAGAAATTTCCTAAAAACCTCGGCCGTTGCCGGCATTGGCCTGACTATTCTACCTTCACATGTAACTTTCCCCAAAGAAAAAGAAACGAAAGTTAGACTTGGCTTTATTGGCGTGGGCTTCCGAGGCCAAAGTCATCTGGAACTCGCATTAAAGCGAAGTGATGTAGAAGTGGTTGCACTCTGCGATATTCAGCAATCCATGATGGATATGAGTTTGCAACTCGTAAGCAAAGCAAACAAGCCAAAGCCATTGACAATAATGGATGGTCCTTGGGGATATCGAAAACTATTGGAGAATAAAGATATCGATGCGGTTATTATTTCAACTCCCTGGGAATGGCATTCTGTAATGTGTCTGGATTCCATGAACGCAAAAAAATATGTAGGATGTGAAGTAAATGTAGGAATGACAGTGGAAGAATGTTGGGAATTGGTTCATACATCTGAAAGAACCGGAATGCCCTTGATGATGCTCGAAAATGTTTGCTACAGACGCGATGTGATGGCGGTTTTGAATATGGTGCGGCAAGGAATATTTGGTGAGCTCGTTCATTTACAAGGTGGCTATCAACACGACTTACGCGGAATAAAATTCAATGACGGAAAAACCGATCCCGGTGTAGGCGCAGAATTTGGAGAGAAAGGATTTTCAGAAGCCCAGTGGAGAACACAGCACTCGATCAACCGCAACGGAGAACTTTATCCCACACATGGAGTTGGACCAGTAGCCATGATGATTGATATAAATCGCGGCAATCGTTTCACCGAATTAGTCTCTTACTCAACTAAAGCAAGAGGCTTGCATGAGTACATTGTAAAAACCGGAGGTAAAGATCATCCCAACTCAAAAATAAATTTCAAGCTGGGCGATGTGGTCACCACCATGATTCGAACAGCAAATGAAGAAACTATTTTACTACAACACGACACAAATTTGCCAAGGCCTTATTCACTTGGCTTCCGCGTGCAAGGAACAAATGGAATATGGATGGACGTAAATAAATCCATTTACATTGAAGGTGCGAGCAAAGAGGCCCATCGTTGGGAGGACGCAAAAGACTGGTTGGATAAATATGATCACCCACTTTGGAAAAAGTATGGCAATGATGCGTCTGGTGCAGGCCATGGTGGCATGGATTGGTTTGTCTTGAACGGATTTCTAGAGGCCGTCAAAAGAAAAACGAATACACCGCAAGATGTTTATGATGCTGTTGCCTGGAGTGCCATCACTCCACTTTCTGAAAGTTCAATTCAAATGGGCGGGCAAAGTATAGAGTTCCCAGATTTCACAAAAGGCCAGTGGATGAATCGTAAGAATACATTTGCAGTAGACGATTCCTATTAATTTGCATCCCTATGGGGGTATTTGGCCATGAGATTGTCTTATGGTCAAGTTCCTTTATCTTTGAAGATTAATTGTGAGGATTTAAGATTCAATAATATTGTTTCCTGGTCTTCAACGACAGGAATTATTTATATTTCGAGAAGAAAACGACCAGACATGAATCCTATAATTGCAGGTATACAACAAGTAGGCATTGGTATTCCCAATGTTCAGGAGGCGTTTACCTGGTACCGTCAGCATTTTGGAATGGATATAAAAATCTTTGATGAAATAGCAGAAGCCAATTTGATGCTTCCTTATACTGGTGGCAAACCTCACCAACGCCACGCCATACTTGCGCTTAATATAAAAGGCGGAGCGGGATTAGAAATCTGGCAATACACAAGTCGCACACCAGTGATGCCTGCGTTTGATATCCAGCTTGGCGATACAGGAATTTTTGTCACCCGAATTAAATCAAGCGATGTAAAAAGTGCGTTCACTTTTTTAAAGAATAAAAATGCAGAAATGCTTGGCGGCCTAACTAAATCGCCAGATGGCACCGAGCAGTTCTTCATGCGCGATCCCTATGGAAATATTTTTGAGATCGTGCAAGGCGAAGACTGGTTTGATGAAAATCGTAATCTTATGGGAGGCCCCGGAGGATGTATGATTGGAGTTACGGATATAGAAAAAGCAAAGAAGTTCTATAGTGAAATTCTGGGCTATGATAAAGTAATTTATGATACCGAAGGAAAGTTTGATGACCTTTCGTGTCTTCCTGGTGGCAATACAAAAGTCAGACGTGTTCTATTAAAGCACAGCCAACCTCGCAAAGGTTCTTTCTCAAAATTATTAGGCAGCAGCAAAATAGAATTGGTTTCCGTGCAGGGACGCACGGCACGCAAAATATACGAAGACCGTTTCTGGGGTGATCGCGGGTTCATTCATTTATGTTTCGATATCAGTGGTATGGCCGAAATGAAAAAACTTTGCGAAAGCAAGGGACATCCATTCACCGTTGACAGCTCTGGAAGTTTTGATATGGGCGAAGCAGCGGGTTACTTCAGCTACGTGGAGGATCCGGATGGAACGCTTATAGAATTTGTTGAAACTCATCGCATTCCTATTCTTAAGAAAATTGGTTGGTATCTGAATCTCAAGAACAGAGACCCTAAAAAATCATTGCCTAACTGGATGTTGAAGGCTTTGAAATTTAGCCGGGTCAAAGATTAATTTTTGGGTTAAATCTATTGTACCACTTCCATTTTAATTCATTTCAAGTACTATAGATCAAAAAGCTATCTTTGCGCCCCCTTGTTCAATTCTGTATGAAGATCAAAGACCTAGAATTTAAAAAAACAATCAGCTCTGCTAAAATACTGGAGCGTGTCTCTGAACTTGCTATGCAAGTCAACACAGACTACAAAGACCGGGCACCCATCTTCCTACCTATCCTCAATGGATCGTTCATGTTTGCCTCCGACCTACTGAAAGAAATCAATATTCCGTGCAGAGTTTCATTTGTTAAAATTTCCTCCTACGCAGGCACGTCAAGTACAGGTCAATTGAAATCTTTAATTGGTCATGAGGAAAGTCTATTTAATCAGGACATTATTATAGTGGAAGATATTGTTGATTCGGGATTGACCCTTCAAAAAATTATGGATGACCTAAAGGGATTAGGAGCAAAATCGGTAGAGGCAATTGCCCTACTAAGAAAGAAAGAAGCACGAGAAAAAAATGTTGATGTTAAGTATGTTGGGTTTGAATTAGACTCAGAATTCGTTCTCGGCTATGGTTTAGATTATGATGGACTGGGAAGAAATCATAAAGACATCTACAAAGCAATTGTTAATAGCTGATTAGGCAATCTATATTTCAGTGGCTAATCTGCTAATTGGCAAATTGAAAATTGCATTATCTTGCATCCCTTATCAAAATTTAACACATGATAAACCTAGTTCTCTTCGGCCCTCCGGGTGCGGGCAAAGGCACGCAAAGTGAAAAGCTAATTCAGAAGTATGGATTCGTACATATTTCCACTGGAGATTTATTTAGGTGGCATACAAAAAATGATACACTACTTGGTAAACGAGTAAAAGAGATCATGAACAGTGGTGCCCTAGTACCTGATGAGATTACCATTGCCATGCTAAAAGAGGAACTGGATAAAAATCCACAAGCCAAAGGTTTTTTGTTCGATGGATTTCCAAGAACAGTGCCGCAAGCCGAAGCACTTGATAAATTCATGAAAGAAAATGGAACGGCCATTCATTATGTAATAGCACTTGATGTTAGCGAAGCAGAACTACGCAATCGGATTGCCAAGCGAAGAACAACTGAGAACAGAGCCGATGATGAAGAGGAAAAACTAAACAAGCGCATCACTGAATACTTTAGCAAAACCATTCACGTATTGCCACATTATAAAAGTCAAAATCGGCTTAGCACAGTTAATGGTATTGGTGCTATTGATGACATCTTTAACAACATTTGTAAATTGATTAAGTAGTCTATTCAACAATAGCGAATAACCTATTCACGGTCAAGCAAAAAACTAGTTTCAATTTTTTTAAAATCTGTACCGTGTCTAATCCCAACTTTATAGACTATGTAAAATTCAACTCCCGTTCAGGAAACGGAGGAGCTGGATGTTTGCATTTTCATCGCGAGAAATTTATTGATAAAGGTGGCCC
>JAYVBN010000109.1:0-3278 GCA_043750455.1 Bacteroidia bacterium
CGGGAATATCAACGCCAGCAATACGTGCCATAATTATCCTTGTCTTTGTTTATATCTAGGGTTCTTTTTGTTGATCACATACAGCTTGCCCTTGCGCCTGATGATCTTGCAATCCGCGCTGCGTTTCTTTATGGATGCTCTTACTTTCATTTTACTTATATCTAAATGTTATTCTTCCCTTCTTTAAATCGTAAGGTGACATTTCCAACCTTACTTTATCTCCTGGTAGGATGCGGATATAATGCATCCTCATCTTCCCTGAAATATGTGCCAGCACTTCGTGACCATTTTCTAATCTCACATGAAACATCGCATTTGACAATGCTTCTGTGATGGTTCCGTCCTGCTCTATCGACTTTTGTTTCGCCACTTAAAAGAATAATTTTCTTCTATATAATCGTGTGTTGTTAATACTTCTGTTCTATCCTCAAAAATCGCTACCATGTGCTCAAAATGAGCCGAAGGTTTGCGATCTGATGTGCGGATCGTCCAACCGTCCTTTTCCTGAACCACATTTTTAGTTCCCATGTTGATCATTGGTTCTATTGCGAAAACCATTCCTGGCATAATCTTCACTCCCTTCCCCCGCTTTCCATAATTCGGAACCTCAGGATCTTCGTGAAGACTTTTTCCAACTCCATGACCTACTAACTCTCTCACCACACCGTATCCGAATGTTTCGACAAAGCTTTGTATCGCAAAGCCAATGTCTCCAATCCGATTACCAACCCTTGCCTGCGCTATTCCTAAGAAGAGCGAGTCATACGTTCGATTCAACAAGTTCAAAACGTCCTGGCTTACTTTCTCCAATGGATAGGTGTAAGCTGAGTCGCTATGAAATCCTTTGAACTGCACGCCACAGTCGATCGAGATTAGATCTGTCTCTTTCAACTCGTAGTCTCCCGGAAACCCGTGCACAACAGTTTCATTAACTGAGATACACAATGCGGCCGGAAAGCCGTGGTAATTCTTAAACGAAGGCGAGCCTCCATGATCCTTAATAAACTCTTCCGCAATTCTGTTCAACTCTTTGGTTTTCACACCTGGCTGTATGTGCCGGGCTACTTCCCCGTGCGCTTTTCCTAAGATCTGCGCACTATCTTTAATCAGTTGAACATCAATCGCGGATTTATAGTGGACCATGCCAACTTAAGCCGCAGCAAACTGAGAACGTCCTTTTACTCTTCCTGACTTCATCATCCCTTCATAATGCCTCATCAACAAATAACTTTCAATCTGCTGAAGTGTGTCAAGCACAACACCAACGAGAATCAAAAGTGATGTGCCGCCATAGAACTGGGCAAAATTTGGCGTAATGCCAGCTAACACCGCAAACGCAGGCATGATGGCAATGATCGCCAGGAAAATAGCACCTGGTAAAGTAATCTTTGATAAAATACTATCTATAAACTCGGCTGTCTGCTTCCCGGGCTTAATACCAGGAACAAAACCACCGTTTCTTTTCAAATTATCAGCAATGTCATTGGATGGAACGGTAATCGCTGTGTAAAAGAATGTGAACACAAGGATCAAAATACCAAACAATAAATTGTACTGCCATGAAGTGAAGTCTGCAAAGGTTGTTCCTACATAGGCACCTACATCACTGTCTCTCCAAATCTGTGCAATGAGCGGAGGTATGAACATCAAAGCCTGAGCAAAAATGATCGGCATAACACCCGCTGAATTCAGCTTCAATGGAATAAAGTCACGCTTACCGCCATACAACTTATTTCCTACCACCTGCTTCGCATACTGAACAGGAATCCTTCTTGTAGCTTGAGTCAAAGCAATCACACCAACCACCACAAAGAAGAGAGCTAGAATTTCAATGATGAACAAAAGCATTCCATTCATTCCTTTTGCGTCAAGTTCCTGGTAAATCGCTGCGGGAAAGCGTGATACAATACCAATCATGATCAACATGCTTATTCCGTTTCCAATACCCTTGTCGGTGATGCGCTCGCCTAACCACATACAGAACATCGTACCGGCAACCAGTATAACTATTGAACTTACCGTGAAGAATATGCCTGGGTTCAAAATAGCTTCTGCATTTACAGTTGCTCTGATGTAACCATACGATTGTGCCGCTGTTATTAAAATAGTAAGTACGCGTGTGAACTGATTCAATTTCTTACGACCACTGTCACCTTCCTTTTGAAGCTTGGTGAAATGAGGAACAGCCACTGTCAACAACTGAACAACAATGGATGCCGAGATATAAGGCATAATTCCTAAAGCAAAGATTGACGCTCTGCTGAATGAACCTCCAAGGAATGTGTTCAATAAATCAAAAATACCACCCTGATTTCCAGATAGAAGATTGGGATCAATTCCAGGAAGTACAATATAAGATCCTAAACGAAATATGATCAGGAATCCGATTGTATTGAAGATTTTAGTCCTCAGGTCCTCGATTGAAAAGATGTTCTTTATGGTTGTAAAGAAACGTTTCATTATTTCACAGTTGTGGCGGTGCCGCCTAAGTTTTCAATTGCTTTAGCTGCGGTGGCAGAGAAGGCATGAGCCTCAACGCTTACTTTTGATTTCAACTCACCGCGTCCTAATATTTTTACGCTATCCTTTTTTCCAACGATTCCGTTGTCTACCATTACTTGTAAAGTGATAGAAGGGACATTAATTTTTTGAGCCAGGTCTTCCAAAACATCAAGGTTAATCGATTTAAAATATACCTTATTGTTGTTCTTAAACCCAAACTTTGGAATACGTCTTTGAAGAGGCATCTGACCACCTTCAAATCCGAATTTCTTATGATATCCAGAACGAGACTGGGCTCCTTTATGACCTCGGCCTGCGGTGCTACCGCCAGAACCTTGACCTCTTCCGAGTCTCTTGTTATTTTTTACCGCTCCATCAGCCGGTTTGAGAGTATGCAGCTTCATGTTATAATTCGGTTACGCTCACTAAGTGTTTTACTTTTTTCACCATGCCCTGTATCTGAGGTGTGTATTCCACCTCAACAGAGCGATGAACTCTGCCTAACCCCAACGACTGAATCGTTCTCAGTTGAGTCTCAGGTCTTTTTATAGTACTGCGGGTTTGAGTAATTCTAACTTTTGCCATAACTCTTATCCGTTGAAAACTTTTGATAAAGAAACACCACGATTACGCGCGATGGTTTGAGGATCACGCATAGTAGTTAATGCTTTGAAAGTAGCTTTAACCACGTTATGAGGATTTGATGATCCTTTGGACTTTGCCAATACATTGTGTACACCGGCACTTTCCAATACAGCGCGCATTGCACCACCTGC
>JAYVBN010000110.1:0-5829 GCA_043750455.1 Bacteroidia bacterium
CATAACGGCACCAGGTGGAACCCACGCAACTCTTTATAGTTCGCAATGCTTTACCGTAGGCATGGCCACTTTCAAAACCTTCCTCAATTAATTCTTCCCATATTTCAGGTAGCTGATCCAGTCGTGCGCCAAACATATCAATGCGTTGTCCACCCGTGATCTTTGTATAGAGATTGTATTTTTGAGCAATCCTTCCTATAGCCATTAACTTCTCGGGAGTGATTTCCCCCCCTGCAATGCGAGGCACTACTGAGTACGTTCCTCCACGTTGAATATTGGCCAGAAAGCGATCGTTGGTATCTTGTATGGTATCTTGTTTTAAGATTACATCATTCCAGATGCTGGCAAGTAATGAAGCAACTGCAGGCTTGCAAATCTCACAACCATCGCCTTTTCCATAGGCATCCAGTACTTCATCATATCCTTTAAAACCCTTGACTTTAATGATGTCATAGAGTTCCTGACGGGAGTAATCGAAATGTTCACAAAGGGTTTTCTTGATAGTATGGCCGAGTGATTCCAGAGTTATTTTAAGGATGTCGTTCACCATTGGTGTACATCCACCGCAACCTGTACAGGCTTTCGTATTCTTTTTAAGGTCGTTAACAGTGGTAACTCCTTTCTCTTTAATCTGGCAAACCAAATCTCCTTTCGTAACATTCTCACACGAACAAATCTGGGCCGAGTCTGGCAAATTTTTAACACCAGCACCCTCATCGGATTTACCTGGTGATCCAATGATTAATGTTTCGGGTTGTGCCGGCAATGGCATTTTGTTTACCACCATTTGATGGAATAGATTGTACTGACTTGCGTCACCAATCAAAATCCCACCGAGCAAATATTTTCCGTCTTCTGAAATGTTGATGCGCTTATAAACACCGTTGCGTTTATCTTGAAAAGCAATGGGAATACTTTTTTGTATTTCTCCAAACGGATCTCCAAAGCTTCCCACATCCACACCTAATAATTTCAGTTTAGTGGACATGTCAAAGCCAGTGAACTGTTTTGATGAATTGTTGAGGAGTTGCTTCACAACGATATCGGCCATCTCATAACCTGGTGCAACTAAACCATACACCATGTTATTGTGAACTGCCACTTCACCAATGGCAAAGATGTGTTCATCGTTTGTTCGCAGGTAATTATCAACTAAAACTCCACCACGAGCGTGCACATTAATGCCTGATGCCTTCGCCACCTCATCACGCGGACGAATACCAGCAGAAATCACCAACATCTCTATATCTAAAGATGAGCCATCCGCAAACTCAAGACCTTCCAGCTTTCCCTGCCTGTCCGGCAGGCAGGCGTTACCTGTAATTTTCTTGGTGCTCTTATTGAGATGTATTGTAATCCCGAGTTGAGATAGTTTACGTGCAAGAACTGATGAACCTGTTTCATCAATTTGTCTTGGCATCAAGCGCGAAGCAAATTCTACCACGTGTGTTTCTAATCCAAGATCGAGCAGTGCCTTTGCAGCTTCAAGACCAAGAAGTCCACCGCCCATAACTGCTGCCTTCTTAACTTTTTTACCGTATTCAATAATCTGATTTAGATCTTCGATGGTGCGATAAACAAACACACCATGACGCTCCACTCCTTCAAGCACGGGAACGAATGCACTCGAACCAGTTGCCAGAACCAGGTAATCATAATGATCAACTTTTCCTGTATGTGTTTTGATTGTTTTGTTTTGCCTGTCAATCTCGGTAACAAGTTCACTGGTGTGCAGCGTGATATTATTCTCAACATACCAGGAGGCAGGTGCCATCAGCAGTTCATCTGCGGTGGTTCCAGAAAAATAACTGCTGAGATGTACACGATCATAGGCCGGACGAGGCTCCTCTCCATATACAATTACTTCAAGCTCTTTGGATTGGGCGCGAAGCTTCTCACAAAACTTGTAGCCCACCATTCCATTGCCTACTACGATAACACGCTTCATTGCAAACGATTTAAGTACGTAATTGCTAATAATTAAGTAATTATACGTATAAAACAATCATTTTAGCAAGCATTAATACGTATTTTTACGTATTAATTTATGATTACTAGAATTACAACTTCAATTCGAATGGATGCCGGCTTGTTTAATTAACAGGTTGCCACTGCTATGCCGCTCCTTTTTATGAACTTTACATATGACTATTTCTGCTGACCGATTCGCGAAAGCCATTGCTGCTTTTGATGCCTACAACAACAACGATCCCAACCACGAAGAGCTTAACGGAAAATCATTTCCAAAAGAAATAGTGTATGCACAACGGATGACGGAGCGTCTTGATCGCTTTGCTCCGAATGCCAGTGAAAGCATAAAGCTAGCAGCCCGTTGTCAGCACATTGGCAGATGGGAGATTCCAAGAAGCAGCTATCCCATCAATAAGAAAGGATATCTCCAGTGGAGATCAGAGGAGAAAATGCATCATGCGAAAATCGCGGATAGCATTTTAACAGATTGCGGATATGATTCACAAACCATCGAGAAAGTAAAGTTTCTGGTGCTGAAGAAAGAACTCAATACCAATGCCGACACGCAGTTGTTGGAGGATGTGGTGTGCTTAGTCTTCATCGAATTTTATTTAGATGAATTTGCCGCGAAGCACGATGGCGAAAGGGTCATTGACATCATTCGAAAGACAGCTAAGAAAATGTCAGCGGCCGCCATTGAAGCTGTGAGTCAAATACACGTTTCAACTAAAATCCAATCATTGCTACAGCAAGCGGTTGCACCTTCTCAGTTATTTAAATTTGAAGAAGAATTTATGGAAGACAGCATTCGTTGCATACCCATGATTACGAGATTCAAACTGGATGCCTGTGGTATTAAACTAAAACTATCAGAGTGGAATCAATTCTCTCTAGCCAAACGAGCGAGCCTGACTACTCACCCATCAAAAACTGAAACTGAGACTCTTAGCTATAGAAAGCACGTTCAACAATTGGTGCTCATTCATACGGGTGAAGGAGCAACGGATCTGTCCGTTGAGAAAAATCCTGCCTGGTTGATTCTGAACATAATTCCAGAATCATTACTTGAAAAAGTAAAGGAGTACAGTTGGAGCATTTCCTTAAACCAGTGGCAAAGCCTCAGCGACTTGCAGCGATTTGTGCTATTGAAATTAAGTAGACCCAATCATGAGAACAAAAATTTTGCAAAAGCGATGAAAGAGTTTGGATGGGTGGGATAAAGGAAATATATTCAATACATATAGCCAGGTGTTGGTGGCAATGTGGCCCGACAAAAATTGAGTTTCAAAGAACGGCTGACAATTTTCTAACAAAGATTTCCCACGTGGACAAGTACGCGATTCGCAAGACTGTTGACAAACGACCGACTCAAAACATGGGACTGAGTAAAAAGTAATACAGCCGACCCTTCGCATTTTTAAGAAGAGTTCCCACCGAAAGTCCCCGCTTCATTTTGGCACATGCCATAGCCGCGCAAACCCACGCGACACCAAAGCTACGGCAAGAGCCAAATCCCACACAAGACCAAAAGAATTTAGATGGATAGCATAACGGACTCCAGCTATAGAATATGTGACACTAAATTTGTTATTTTTGACCATGCCAACTTTAGTTCCCGGCTTTGAATATGACATCTTCATCTCCTACCGCCACAATGACAACCGGAGCGGCTGGGTGACTGACTTTGTAAATGCGCTGCAGGAAGAGATAGCTGCCACCATCAAAGAACCACTCTCCATCTACTTCGATAAAAACCCTCACGATGGCCTGCTCGAAAGCCATAACGTAGATAAGAGCCTTGAAGGAAAACTAAAATGCCTCGTCTTTATTCCAATCATCTCTCAAACATATTGCGACTCCAAATCTTTTGCCTGGCAGCATGAGTTTTGTGCATTCAATGAACTCGTGAAGGAAGATCAGTTTGGGAGAGATATTAGGTTGAGCAACGGAAATGTGGCCAGTAGGATTCTGCCAATCAAAATCCATGATCTGGATGTTGAAGACGTATCCCTTATCGAAAATGAAATCAGTGGTGTGTTAAGGCCGATTGAATTTATTTTTAGATCACCCGGAGTTAACCGGCCCTTGCAATCACATGAGGAACATCCGCAAGACAATGACAATAAAATCTTTTACAGAGATCAAATAAATAAAGTAGCCAACGCGATAAAACAACTTGTGTACGCTATAAATAAACCAGAGCAGCCAACGTTGATTCATGCAGCAACGAGTAATCAAAGTCGACTGAATTCAAGAACTAAAATTCCACTCAAATGGGCTATAGTTGTGATCGTGTTGGCTGCATGCGTTGGTTTATATTGGATGCTTAAGCCCGCTTCAGATTCTACAGAAGAAAAATCTATTGTTATCATTCCTTTTCAGAATCTTTCTGGCGATGCTGGTCAAGACTATCTTAGTGATGGCATCAGTGAGGAACTCCTCCAAAAGCTATCAAAAATTCAAGGCTTGAAAGTGATCGGTCGTACATCCTCTTTCTGGTTGAAGGGGGCCAAAGAAAATCACCAAGCCATTCTTGAAAAACTTGAAGTCGCATTTGTGCTTGATGGTAGTGTGCGCCAAGAGAACAACAGCGTCCGGATTTCCACACAACTTATCAGGACTGCGGACAACCTGCAGATCTGGTCGGAGACTTATGATAGAAAGATGGAGGGTATCTTCAAACTGCAAGATGACATAGCCAGCGCAGTTGTCGATGCGCTAAAAGTAAGATTATCTCCAGGTGAAAAGAATGAGCTAACTAAAAAACCAACGCATAATCCGAAAGCATATGAATTGTACCTCAGGGGCGTCTATGAATTTCGGAAATTCAGCCCTGAGGGCAACCGTAATGGATTGCGACTGTTCAGCGAAGCATTGGCGATTGACTCCACCTACTCGTATGCCTACTCCGGCACAGCTAATGTATTGATTGCAACTGCTGCCATGTTTATGGCCGAACGAGAAGCCTTGGATGCCTTGGAGTTAGCCAAACCCTATCTGGATAAAGCCCTAGCCCTGGACGAAAACAATATAGACGCCCATAATTTTTTAGGATATTATTATTTATATCACGATTGGGATTTTAATAAGTCGGAACTGGAGTATAAGAAGTGCGTGCAGATAGACCCTAAGAATCCCGATGCAAACTCACTTTATGCCGACTATCTGAACTTTGTCTTAAGGCACGAAGAAGCATTATCATTTTCAGAACAGCAGCTTGAGTACGACTACTTTTACTTTAACCCCCGGAAGGGTTTAAGTCTGTTTTACCTGAATAGATTTGAAGAAGCACTGGAATTTCAAATAGCAAGGCTAGGTACAATCAATACATACTGGACTTACGATGCCCATGGATTTGTTTGTCTGAATACGGCACGATACGAAGAGGCTATTGATTCATTTAATAAAGCAATTGCGTTAATCGGAAGGCGAGTTCCCCGAATGATTGGCTGGATGGGAGCTGCGTATGCTAAACAGGGAAAACCTGATCAATCCACCAAACTATTAAATGAACTCATTGAAATGAGGAAGACTACTAATGCAGGTTCCGTAAACTTTTTTATCACTGTAATTTACTCGGCTATGGGTAAAGAGGAAGAGGCCATTCGATGGCTCGAAAGGGCTTATGTAGACCATGACATGGAAATGCCGTGGCTTATTAGCGAACCACAGTTTTTTAATTTGCATAAGAACGCCAAGTTTATTGAATTGGCTCGAAAAATTGGATTCCCCGAATCAAGTCTTGCGAAATTAAAGGACAATGCCACTAAGCAATAACATTAGCAGATTACCAGAGCGATAATGAAATTTTTTAGGATATTATTATTTATATCACGATTGGGATTTTAATAAGTCGGA
>JAYVBN010000111.1:0-10103 GCA_043750455.1 Bacteroidia bacterium
TGCTGATCCGATTTTTATTCAGCATGTCTTAAAAGATAATCAGCGCAACTACGAAAAATCAGATATTCAGGTAAAGCGTATGGCAGAGTTTCAGGAAAAAGGACTCCTGAATAGTCATGGAGATTTTTGGCTGCGGCAAAGGCGCTTGCTGAGTCAGGGGTTTAGTCGCAATCATCTACCCAACCTCCTGCCCTTACAAGCTAAGGTACTTGACGAGTTCATGCATAGTTTTGATACGGAGGTAAAGTTGGGAGCCACAGACATTTATCATCAAATGGTGAAACTCACGCTTCGCGTAGTGGGGAAATCACTTTTTGGAAATGAGATGAAGGATGAAGAGTTGGAACAGATTGGAGACACTATTTCGAAAATTCAAGCCTTTATTGTTCGACAGATTGTGCAGCCTTATAAAATTCCGTGGTTTAGAATAAGTGGTCAGACAGCACACTTTCAAAAAATGAGATTCGAAGCTGATCTAATTATTCATGACTATGTGTACAAACGTAAGCGAGAGGGAAGCGTACAAGGTGATCTTCTGCAACTCATGTTAACCACTCCCTACAAAGATACAGGTGAATTGATGTCCGATGATCAGGTAATGATTGAAGTACTTCAACTTCTGGTAGCTGGCAATGAAACTTCATCAAATACATTAGCCTGGACATTTTACACATTAGCCAAACACCCGGAATACGTCACGGAGATACGTGCGGAAATCAATGCGACTTTTGACAACAACGAAGTTGATTTTAATGGTCTGCATCAATTACATTGTAGTATTCGCGTTCTAAATGAAGTGATGAGGCTATATCCGGCTTTCTGGATGATCGACCGAATTGCATTGCAAGATGATGAGGCTTGCGGAGTTCACATTCCTGCGGGGATCACGGTTGTTCCTTACATCTATGGAGTTCATCATAACGCTGATCTGTGGGATAATCCTATGCGATTTGATCCAGGTCGTTTTGATCGTGAACAAGGTAAAAGCAGGCATCCCTTTGCTCATGTTCCATTTGGCGGAGGACCACGCGTATGTATTGGTCAAAATATGGCGTTGATGCAAATACTTCTCATTATGGTGAGCATCATCAGAAAGTACGATTTCAAATTGACTCCTGATCAAACTGTAAGTATGAACCCGATGATGATTCTTCGTCCAAGCGGTGCCATCATGATAGACTTTACACCAATTTAGCGAATAGTGCAAACTAACTTTTATGCGGGCCATTCTTCAAATACAAAATCCCATTCACGATTCAATCGATCTCTCAATTCTGCAGTGATCGAATACGAAGCATATTTTTGGGATTGATGCTTAAGCAACAGAGCCGTTATTTCTTTCTCAGGCATTGTGCCTATGTTTAGTGCACTATACGTTCTTGACAATTCTTTTAATGGATCTTTAATGATTTCTTCAAACCGAAGTTCGATTAATTGCGATATCGGAACAAGATCACGTTGATTCAAATAGCTTCGCATTATTTTTCTGTAGGAATTAACAATCAAATCCTGTACTTCCGTATTTGAAATAGTTTGCAAACTATTTTGTTGTTGAAGAATCCTCCAGAAATAAAGATTTGAGTGAAAGACCGAAAATGGATCGCGATGAATATAAATGAAACTCGCTTTGGGATAATGCCGCAACAAATGTCCGATTCGGGCAGTATCTCCGGGTGATTTTACAACAACGCGCTTTCCCTTCGATCGATAGGAAAGCTTACGAATAAAATAATCGTAGTCATGAAGCCACTCATCAGCAGTATTTTTATTCTTAAGTATAAGCAGTTCATCAACCCATTTTTCAAAACGCCTGGGAAAAAGTTGACCCCAGGTATAGCTTCTTTCACTACACAATGAACATAAAGTCATATCAACCTCTGCAGGAAGATCAAGATCCATGGGCACTCGTTGAATGGAATAAGGCACGTTAAAAAACTTACATATAGAAGTAAGAATGGGTTTTAACCAACTCTCAGTGAGATAGAAATTATCCGGAAATAAACTTCTGAAAATTGTGCTTGACGTCATCCGGGTGTCCTGGCAAATTAAACTTTGAAAAAAGGAAGTACCACTTCGCCAATGCCCCAGAATAAATATGGGTGGCTCGCTAAGAACATGTGATTCAATCTTCTTATGATAAAGTATAATTTCTGCCAATCGAAATGGCTCAAGGAGTACGTAACGAAATACATAAATAAGCAGCATCGGTATTCGACCGAAACTTACCCCTCCGTTCTTATATACCATTTTGAAAAGTAATACGATGGGAGCAAAAGGAATTTTACCGGGAACGTCTTTCATTACTTTGGTCGAGTTCTGCAAAAGGTATAGACAACGAAACCAATAAGCCAGTGAAAACCTGAAATTCCTTTATTTCATTAAGAATTTGACAAGAGAAAATTTGACAATAAACGTTGAGCACGGGCATTCAAATACTCCATTGGATTGTCTTTTTTATAATAAACAATGTGATTAAGTTTAAGGAAGCATGATAAACGATAAGGAATTATTTCCCACCAAATCAAAACTAAGTCAAGAGAATAGAATCGCGCTATTCGAGCAGAAACCTCAATTGATTTGGTTTACCGGCTTATCCGGGTCTGGCAAATCCAAACTTGCAGTAGAATTAGAAATCTTACTTTTTGAACGAGGGTATAAAACATATCTATTGGATGGTGATACCATTAGGGCTGGTTTAAATCACAGTCTTGGATTCTCAGAGAAAGATAGAATTGAAAACATAAGACGGGTAGCTGAAGTGGCCAAGCTTATGCTTGATTCAGGTATAATCGTACTTGCAGCTTTTATCTCACCTTTTAGAAACCATCGTGATTTGGTAAGCCAAATTGTAGGGTCCAAAAATTATATTGAAGTATTTGTCGATACGCCCATTGAAATTTGTGAGCAGAGAGATGTGAAGGGTTTATACAAGAAAGCCCGTGCTGGTGTACTGAAGGATTTTACAGGCATAAGTTCACCTTATGAAAGACCAGAGAAACCTGATATATGGATCGAAACAGATCGTGTTAGTGAGAAAGAAGCGCTACTGTTAATTGCAAAATTCGTTGAGGGTAGAATTAAAGTATTGTAAGACATTTACAATTATAAGCACTAACAGTGACTCGAGCAGCCCTTCAAAAGATTAGTAACTCCATGTTCGAATATTCCATCAATGATGCTATTCTCCAATTTAACAAGACTATCTTTCGCACCATAACCTACACCTAAATATGAATAAAATTATACTCTGCTTGACCATTCTATCATGGACCAGCTCATTCGCGCAGCAAAAATCCATTTTGGGTTTCACCAAAGAATCAGCTGATGCCGAATTAAAACTCGAAGAAAAGTTCGATGGCTATCTGAAGGCTGATAACCTCGATCAATGGATGAAGAAGCTAACCGCTCGGCCACATCATATCAGTTCCGCCTACGGCAAAGCTAATGCCGAGTACATGCGCGATCTATTTAGAAGTTGGGGCTATGAAGCAGAAATTGAAACTTATAAAGTCCTCTTCCCTACCCCTAAGGTTCGCGTCCTTGAAATGACAGGACCAATAAAATTCACAGCAAAATTATCCGAACCTGCTTTGAAAGAAGATGGAACTTCAGGTCAGAAAAGCGAGCAACTTCCAGTGTACAATGCATGGTCTGCAGATGGCGATGTTACAGCGGAATTAGTGTTTGTAAATTACGGTGTGCCTGATGATTATCTGCTGCTCGAACAAATGGGCATTGATGTGAAGGGTAAAATCGTAATTGCCAAGTATGGCGGATCGTGGCGTGGCATCAAACCTAAAGTGGCACAAGAGCATGGTGCTATTGGTTGTTTGATTTACTCTGATCCTAAAGATGACGGATACTTCCAAGGCGATGTTTATCCACAGGGTGCATTCCGACCAAAAGATGGAGCACAACGTGGATCTGTAATGGATATGCCTATTTATCCTGGCGATCCATTAACACCAGGTGTTGGCGCCACAGCAGATGCAAAGCGACTTGAAAGAAGCGAAGTAACTAACTTAATCAAGATTCCAGTCATTCCAATTTCATACGGAGATGCACAGCCTCTTTTATCGGCTTTGAGCGGACCTGTTGCCCCTGAAAAATGGCGTGGCGGTTTGCCCATAACATATCACGTTGGCCCAGGGCCTGTAACTGTTCATCTTAAACTTGAGTTTGATTGGAAGTTAGTTGACTGTCACAATGTAATTGCTAAAATGAAAGGCTCTGAATTGCCTGATGAATGGGTCATTCGAGGCAATCACCATGATGCCTGGGTGAATGGTGCCAACGATCCTATCAGCGGAATGGTGGCTGAAATGGAAGAAGCACGCGCAATAGGCGAAATGGTTAAGGCGGGTTGGAAACCAAAACGCACTATCATCTATTGCGCCTGGGATGGTGAAGAGCCTGGATTAATTGGCTCCACAGAGTGGGTCGAAGACCACGCAGAGGAACTTCAGCAAAAGGCAGTGGCCTATATCAATTCTGATGGCAATGGTCGTGGTTTCTTATATGTACAAGGCTCGCATACATTGGAAACAATGGTGAGTGAGGTGGCACGTGACGTAACTGATCCTCAAACCGGAGTTAGTGTTCTTGAACGAAACAAATCTTATCGCGCAGCAACTGCTTTAACAGCGAAAGCAAAGAAAGAGGTGCTGGATAAAAAATCGATGTCTATTGGGGCATTAGGTTCAGGATCCGACTACTCTCCTTTCATTCAACACCTTGGCATTCCTTCCTTTAACATTGGTTATGGTGGCGAAGATGATGCGGGCGTTTATCATTCGGTGTATGATTCTTATGATCACTACAAACGTTTTGGTGATTCAAAATTTGAGTACGGAGTAGCTCTTGCCAAAACCGCAGGCCGCACCACTTTGCGTTTGGTGAATGCGGATGTGCTTCCCTTTGATTTTAAAGCCTTCCATAAAACCGTAAGTACTTATTTGACGGAAGTAACAACACTGATCGATAATCTTAGAGAATCAACAGAAATCGAAAATCAGATGATTAAGGAGAAAAGATATGTACTAGCCTCTGATCCTACCGCAAAGTATATAGCACCTGTTGCAAAAGATCAGGTTCCTTTTATTAACTTCTCAAGCTTACAAAATGCAATTAGTGCCTTGGAAAAAAGCGCTGCAACCTTTGCTGAATTATCAGCTGCAAATCCAAAGCCCAACACGAATGTTAATCAATTAAATAAGCTGCTTTACCAGGCAGAGCAAAAATTGCTTTCACCCAATGGACTTCCACGAAGAGGCTGGTATAAGCACACGATTTATGCACCAGGTTTTTACACCGGCTATGGCGTGAAGACTTTACCAGGCGTTAGAGAAGCCATTGAACAACGAGCCTGGACTGAAGCACAAGAGCAAATTGAGATAGCAGCAACCGCTCTTAATGAGTACACTAAGCAAGTTGATGCCGCGAATAAAATATTGATGATGCGATAGATTTTTCAAGCAAATTCGCTAAAACCGCAGCCTTGAAAACATTATTAATATCTCTTTGCGGACTTGGCGCCTTTGCGTGATTCAAAAAAAATCAGGAAAATTTAGCCTAGCATGAAACTTAAATCGTAATAATACGATTATAAGCGCATGGGACTTTCAAAAACCGAAGAATTTACAAAATCTCAAAACGAAATCGCAGCGTTGTCTAAGGCATTGGGTCACCCCGCACGTATTGCCATCCTTCAATTTCTGGCCGAACAGAAATCCTGTGTGTGTGGAGACATCGTCAATGAACTTCCTCTTTCACAATCCACCGTATCACAGCACTTGAAAGAATTAAAGAAGGTAGGACTTATAAAAGGAGACATTGAAGGCCCTAGTGTCTGCTACTGTGTGGACGCCAAAGCATTAGCAAAAGCTAAGAAGATGATAGACGAGCTATTCACAGTCGTTCAGGTAAACTGCTGTTAAAAAAATTTGATATTATTAATCGCAATATTACGATAAACAATTTAACTTTATACCACCATGACAACTAACGAACAACTAAAGCAAATCGTGAAAGACAAGTACACGGAGATTGCTGCTCAAAGTAAAGAACAAAATGAAACCAGTTGCTGCGGAAGTAGCTGCGGATGCTCCACGATTGATGCCGCTATCATGTCAGAGGATTACTCTAAACTGTCTGGATATGCCGCTGATGCAGATTTAGGTTTGGGTTGCGGATTGCCTACAGAGTTTGCTCAAATCGAAGCAGGTGATGTTGTCATTGACCTTGGCTCTGGGGCAGGCAACGATGCTTTTGTAGCAAGATCAGTTACGGGCGCAACCGGAAGGGTAATTGGCGTTGACTTCACTGAAAAGATGATTGAAAAGGCAAGAGCCAATGCAGAGAAGTTAGCTTATAATAATGTTGAGTTTAGAATGGGTGACATTGAAAGCCTTCCAGTAACATCCAATATTGCCGATGTTGTAGTAAGCAATTGTGTATTGAATTTAGTACCTAATAAGACGCAAGCATTCGCTGAAACCTTTAGGGTATTAAAGCCGGGTGGTCATTTTAGTGTGTCGGATATTGTGCTCGTTGGAAATTTACCAGAAGGCTTGCGAAAGAATGCAGAGATGTATGCAGGTTGTGTTTCAGGTGCGATTCAGAAGAAAGAATACCTTCAGATTATTAAAGATTCTGGCTTTACAAACATTCAATTGCAAAAGGAAAAGAAGATTATCATACCAGATGAAATACTTTCAGTTTATTTGACTGTTGATGAACTTGAGAAAGTGAAGAATGGAGATTTGGGAATTATGAGCATAACCGTTTATGCAGAAAAGCCTGGTGTTGCGTCTGAGAAAGTAAAAGAAGAAAAGAAGAATTGCTGTGGGCCAGAGTGTTGTAACTAATTAATCATTCAAAGTCTTACATTCAATTATAATGAATTACAGCTCAACCCTTATTAAGGATCAAGAGTCGCTTGAAAGACTTCAGCAGTTTTTGAAGGCAAATAAACTTCCAGCAACTGATCTTAAGTTGGATAGAAGTTTTTTAATAGGCTATCACGACTCAGACGGAAAGCTGGTAGGCTCTGGTGGACTTGAACAGTATGGAGATACAGGTCTTTTAAGATCGATAGCCGTTGACGAAAGATTGAGAGGCAAATCGCTAGGCAAAGAAATCGTTAACGAGATTATTGATAAAGCAAAGCAGTTGAAAATAAAGAATCTCTACCTACTTACCGAAACTGCCCATGCTTACTTTTTAAAAAAAGGATTTCAGGATGTACCGAGAGAAAAAGTGCCAGACATTATCAAGCAGACAACAGAATTCGCACAGGTTTGTCCGGCTTCTGCAATTGTAATGAAGTTAACCATAAAGCAATGAAGAAAAAGGTATTGGTACTTTGTACGGGCAATTCATGTCGCAGTCAGATTGCGCATGGCTACCTTGAGCACTTTAGCAAAGATAAAGTGGAAGTTTTTAGTGCAGGAATAGAAACGCATGGCGTTAATCCAAGAGCTATAGCTACCATGAAGGAGGACAGTATTGATATTTCTCATCATACTTCCAATAATGTAAATGAATATTCGAATAAGGAGTTTGACTATGTCATCACGGTCTGTGATAATGCAAAAGGGAATTGTCCTTACTTTCCTGCGAAAGTAAAGATGCTTCATCAAAACTTTCGTGATCCCGCCAAGGCCATTGGCACTGAAGAAGAAATTACAGCTGAGTTCGAAAGAGTTAGGGATATGATCAAATCCTTTTGCCAAGGTTTTATAACTCAATACACGTAATCAGTAATTAAGTAATCGGTAGTCAGTTTTGACTGATTACGGTTTGCCGATTACATTATTCCCTAACATACGTTAGAAAAAATTTGCTAGCAGCTTTGATCTGTTGACTGTGGACTATGAAGTTTTAATTCTATTTTTGAACTTTAAGAAGACCGCATGAAACTGAATAAGTATATCGTAATCGATTTCGATAGCACATTTACCAAAGTAGAGGCATTTGATGTATTGGCTGAGATATCCTTAAAGGATCACCCTGACCAGAAAAACATGGTCAAACAGATCATAGACATCACCAATCAGGGAATGGATGGCTCCCTTTCGTTTCGTGAATCCCTTGAAAAGCGGGTGGCTCTCCTATCACCCAACAGAAGACATCTTGAGCAACTCGTAAAGGTGTTGAAGGATAAAGTGTCTGAATCATTCAAGCGTAACAGGGAGTTCTTTCAACAATATGCAGATAATATTTACATTATCTCGAATGGCTTTCATGCATTTATTGATCCCATTGTTATGGAATACGGGATCAAGCAGGAAAATATTTTTGCAAATCGCTTTCAATTTGATGAACAAGGAAATGTAGTTGGCTTTGACAAAGAAAATCCACTCTCTGCAAACAATGGAAAAGTGGAACAACTAAAAAGGCTTAACCTGCCTGGAGATGTTTATGTAATTGGAGACGGCTACACGGATTACGAAATCAAACATGCTGGATTGGCAAATAAGTTTTTTGCCTTTACCGAAAATGTAGAACGCGAACGTGTTCTTAAAAATGCAGACCACATCGCACCGAGCTTTGACGAATTTTTATATTTAAACAAATTGAACACGGCTATCTCCTACCCCAAAAATAGAATCAACGTTCTCTTATTGGAAAATGTCCACCCAGTTGCCATAGAGCTTATGAAAGCGGAAGGTTTCAATGTGGAGACCTATTCTGCTGGATTAGATGAAGCTGAATTATGTGAGAAAATAAAAAATGTTTCTGTTCTTGGCATTCGTTCAAAAACCCAGGTAACTGCCAAAGTCCTTGATAACGCGAGTCGATTAATGGTTATCGGTGCATTTTGTATCGGCACCAACCAGATTGATTTAAAAGCAGCAACTAAAAAAGGAGTCGCTGTGTTCAATGCGCCATTTAGCAACACCAGATCCGTTGTAGAGTTAGCCATTGCGCAGATGATAATGCTCATGCGGAACATCCCAGATAAGTCCGCTAAGATGCACGCTGGCAAATGGGACAAATCAGCCACTGGGAGTTTTGAAATAAGAGGTAAGAAATTGGGAATAATCGGCTATGGAAATATTGGAGCCCAACTGTCCGTGATAGCAGAAAATTTGGGAATGAAAGTATTCTATTTTGACAAAGAAGAGCGACTTGCACTTAGCAACGCCACTAAATGCAAAACGCTGAAAGAGTTACTGTCAATCTCCGATGTTATTTCCCTGCATGTAGACGGAAGAGAATCCAACACCAACATGATTGGCGAGGAAGAATTCAAGATGATGAAGAAAGGCGTCATCTTTCTTAACCTAAGTCGTGGACATATTGTCGACATCAAGGCTCTTAAGGAAAATATAGTGAGCGGAAAAGTGGCAGGATGCTCTATTGATGTATTCCCTTACGAACCCATCAGCAACAATGAAGAATTTGTTTCTGAACTGCGCGGCATGCGAAACACCATCCTTACTCCTCACATCGGAGGAAGTACTTCTGAAGCTCAGGAAAACATAGGAAACTTTGTACCAGGAAAAATGATGGATTATATCAATACCGGGAGTACAAGCAATAGTGTGAATTTTCCAAACCTCACGCTGCCCATTTTAGAAAACGCTCATCGGTTGATCCACATTCACAACAATGTGCCGGGTATTTTGGCTAAGATCAATCAGATACTAGCCAACAACGAAATCAATATTGTTGGTCAATACCTAAAGACCAATGAAACTATTGGTTATGTTATTACGGACATTAACAAAGAGTACAATAAAGATGTGATCAAAGAACTGAGGGCAATCGAGAATACGATTAAGTTCAGGGTGCTTTATTAATTTTGATTAATCGCTTCTACCACAAAGGGCACAAAGTATTCACAAAGTTCACTAAGGAATATGATCCTGTCTAAAAACAAAAACCCACTGGATTGAGAGAGGAATTTCTGAACCCCAGAAAGACAAGTTTTGAGCTGCTCTTCAGCCGCAACCTTCCACTGTTATCCTGCTTTTAGGGCGAGGTACTGACGTTTCCGTCAGCATGAGGCCTGGTTTTGTCCTAGAGCTTCGCTCGGTATTGTATAATTGTTAGGTTCAGCAAACGTGTCCCAAAACCCAAGTGGATTTTATGATTCA
>JAYVBN010000112.1:0-2685 GCA_043750455.1 Bacteroidia bacterium
CTTACCGGCCGCGCATCAAAGCCGCCCCCGAATATGATGAGCGAAACTGTTGGTTGAATGAGTTCAATAAATACGTCAAACTCTGCCTGGTCAATTTTATAACTCCTTGCTTCTGATTTTTTAGTATCAAATACTAAGGAGAGGTCAGTCGTTACAATTTCAACCAGCCTTGGATTGGTGAATGTTGATATTTTTTTCTGGTCAAAAGAAATTAACTCTTTTTCCCCGGTTCCGTAAGGCCCTGAAAAAATAGTAGCCATAGCCAGTGGCTGAATGGATTCTTCAAAACTTTCGAATAGTTGAACGGGGTTTTTGCTTTGGTTCGCATCAAGCGGTTCAATCAACACATCAATCACCCCATTGCAGCCAAGTCCTATTCCAAGATTTTGATTGCTTTCTTCCCGTGTATCGTACGTTACAGTCATGGGTTTATTGTCGGCCATTACTTGACGCGCTTTTCGCAAAGCATCACCTTCCAGGCAACCACCGCTGATAGAGCCTACCCAGCGGCCATCATCTGTGATGAGCATTCGTGCCCCAGGGCTTCTGTACGAAGACCCACGCACTCTCACCACTGTCGCCAAGGCAGCCTTTCGTTTGGCGAAGTCTATCTTCTTGTATTCGCTGACAATGGTTTTGAAATCTTTCACGAATTAAACCTGAATTAAACATTAGGATAAAAATCTCAACCAAAAAACTGACGAATTCTTCGAATTGTCAGGGTTAACCTTGACAATGAAAATCACCCAAAGGGTTGTTACAATATTACGTGTAAGTTGGTGATTTTCATTCGTCAAATTATGCAATAGAAATTCTATTGCATAATTACGGTTAAATTTACTTCTTTTCCTGAAGAGTAAGATCAAGCTGTTGTATTAGTGGAGTTTGTTCGGGTGTTAATGTGAAGAAGACTTCAATATTTTTCTTTTCGCCCTCTATAAGAAACGCGCCACGTAATTGATTTTCGGGAGTAAATTCGTTTACCTTGATTATTTTACCTGATTCCTCTAAGATTTTAGTTGTTGCTTTTTTCCAGGAGTCAAGGGACTGATCTAAGAAAAAGTTTTCAGCAAGCAGGCTTTGTCTTTCTGATGACCAGCTCTGTATCAATTCTACAATTTCATTTTGGCGCTTTTGCAAAATGGTAGATACCGGCAATATTCTTGATTTTAAGTTAGCGATATAAATCAAGGTGTCAAGTGCCTTTGCATTTGTAGAACCCATTCCGCCATAAGTAAGATTACTCAGCGACACAATTCCAATTCCTAAATCAGGGAAGAACCTCCATTCACTTCCAAAGCCTGGTAACCCTCCGCCATGTCTGATTGACACAACATCTTTACAATCTCTTCGATAACCTAAACCGAACCCATAACCGCTAATGACAGGACATAGCTCGCCACTTCGTGTTTTATTGTTAGGGAATAATCCGCCAAAGCGTTGAAGTTGGTGCATCTCTCGCAGAGAACTGCGTTTTATAACAGATGACTCTTCTTCATTTCGTGGAGGCCATGCCGATAAATGAATTTGTAAATATTTGCTGAAATCTTCCACCGAGCAAATCAAACCTCCCATCGCTCCATACGCACCATCATGAAGGAATGGTTCCTCTTTCCATTGTTCATCTTCCCAGCGATAACCAGTTGCCAGTTGTTCTTTTGGAACTTCCGTGTATTCCCATCGCGAATCTTTCATTCCTAAAGGAGTAAGAATATTTTCATTGATGTATTGCTGATAAGGTTTGCCCGAAACGGTGCTTATTATTTTTCCTAACATTCCAAACCCAAGATTGCTGTATTCGAAAGTCAGGCCAGGAGAATCCGAAAAGGAAATTCCCTGGTTGATTAATTCGAGAAGTTCTTCATCAGTATCATCTAATTGACGATCGCCCCATGGGTTGTCCTCTGGAAATCCCGCTGACATGGTTAATAAATGTTCTATGGTAATGGGTGATGAGTCTTTCGTCAGACCTTTTACTTTTCCTAGTTCAGGAATGTATTTTGAAACAGGGTCTTGCAGATTTAGCTTTCCTTCGTCTCTTAATTTGAGTATCGATAAGGCAGTAAAACTTTTCGACATAGATGCAATTCGAAAAGCTGTTTGGGTAGTAGATGAATAATTAGAAGAAATATTGGCGACACCAAATGCATTTGAGTAAATCAGTTGACCATCGGCCACGATTCCATATGCCATGCCAGGAAAATGATTTTTTTCAAAGTGATCCTTAAAAATTCTATCAATGACAGGAAATGCTGTTTTCATTTTTTCCAACCTGTCTTTATCCTCAAAACTGGCCGGTTTAAAGTCAGTTGAGAAGGCGATGGGTTGGGTTGAATCTGATGTCTCTTTCTTTTTGCACCCAAGTAAGACCAAGCTAATTGAAACAAAAAAAAGTAAATGCTTTTTCATACTCGCGTCATTAATTATTGATTACATCAGTACTCTTCATTATGGGCAAAATATTCGATGTGAGTAAGATGACCTTCATAACGCTTGAATTGAATAACATCGCCAACATTTTTGCTCTCATAATGTTCAAGAAGACAATGAACTTGTAATTGCTCTCCACTTTCTGTTTTTATCAACGCAATCCATTGATCATCTTTATGAACGGTAACAAAAAAATTTCCTCTTCTTACGCCACCATATGGTGTATCACCGGTGACAGGAGTTCCGGGAATGAAT
>JAYVBN010000113.1:0-8289 GCA_043750455.1 Bacteroidia bacterium
AAGGCTGGGTCACCCAACTTCAAAGAAAAAACCAATCAATCACTATCATTTTATGCGTTTTTTTTCAAACTCTGAAAAATCGCGGAACTCAGGAAAAAGGAGGATTAAGGTTGAGTCTAAATCAGGTTCATTCCAGTCAGCAGCAAACCACGATTGTACTATAAGTTTATCTTTAATAAGTTGAAGATTTCTGCCAACAGCATAACCATCATAAACTGAGAAAGTGGCACCTTCCTTTGCGGAAATTTTTGCTTCTCCGCCTG
Source organism: Bacteroidia bacterium (assembly GCA_043750455.1). Taxonomy (GTDB): domain Bacteria; phylum Bacteroidota; class Bacteroidia; order Cytophagales; family Cyclobacteriaceae; genus ELB16-189. The sequence continues at coordinate 264 of JAYVBN010000113.1, forward strand.
TTATGGCCGAGTGATGTTTTGCGTTGAGAAACATGTTGTATAATGTTTCAGGCTTTGAATTTTTAACTAGAATTTTTTGAGTGATTGTTTTAGCCATACTGTTTCAGTTTAATTTTTAGAAAGACGAACGAACTTAGTAAAAGAGGACTGGTGATATTGAAAAAGTAAGATAAATTTCTTGAGTGAAAAGAATGCAGCCCTTTGTTTTGCTAACCACCTTAATGCCATCCAAGCCCTGAAAGGGCAATATAAGTTACACTAATAAATCTTTTCATGATAGTGTAAGTCGTAAGATTTTTTTTCGAAATGATACAGTTTTATAAACTTAGTTATTTTTCTTTTTAGAAGGAGATGTAAGCTTCTCATTTATTTAGTAATTCGAAATTGACGACCAAGGCCGAAGGCCGAAGAGCCTATATGACTTTTGTGATTTCTTCGTGTTCTTTGCTTGTGCTATGAAGTTCTTTTAAAGATGATGAAAATGAAAATTGGCCCATCAACAACGGCTTATCAGGAGCAGTTGTTAAACCACCTTGCGCGGCTCTCTTGGTAAGAAGAAGGTAGTGAACGGACAAGGAAAAGCCCTGGATAACAAGGCAGGTGAGTGTCAAAGAGATGAACGAAAGTGAACTGCTGCTGAAGTGACGAAATCGCATAATTCGCAGGGGGAAATCATCTTTTGCAAAGGAGATGTTAGGAGTGTGACGGACACCTGAAGTTATACTGGTCACACCCCCTACCGCCATACAGGCAGCATGACTTTGACACAGGCTTTAAAAGAGAACATAGGAGATCCTGGGAGAAAAAACTTAGAGCTGACCCCGATACGAGCGTCTGGAAAAAAAAGACGAGGCCTCACGGAAAGGAATAAGCGAAGAGCTCTCAGGAAGTCGGACTAGACCATAGTAGTGTTGAAGTCAGGTAATTCTGATGGAGCAAAGGGTCTGGGTTATTTTAGTGAGAACAAATTAAACAACTCAAAGTGAGAATGATTTAAAATGGATGTACACGTAAGAAGAGTGGTTCCTATTTCTTATGAGATGGTTGCTAGCGCCTACCAAAAAGTAAGAAGGGGAGGAAAAACACCGGGAGTGGATGATGAAAGCTGGGAAGACTTCCAAGCCAATGGAGTAGAGAAGCAACTGTATGTTATCTGGAACCGAATGGCCTCAGGAAGTTACTTTCCTCAGGCCGTCAAGCGGATCGAGATACCCAAAGGGGATGGTAGCAAGCGGAAACTCGGCATCCCTACGATGCGGGATAGGATAGCACAGGAAGTTGTGCGAGACTATATGGAGAAGCGCATCGACAAACAGTTCCATGAAAACTCGTATGGTTACCGTCCGATGAAAAGTGCCCACGATGCCCTTCGTCAGGTAAGGGAGAATGTTTTAGAGAAGGATTGGGTAGTCGACATGGACATCTCGAAATTCTTCGATGAGATAGATCACGAACTGATGATGGAAGCAGTGGACACGATGATGGAAGAGAAGTGGGTAAAGATGTATGTTAAACGCTGGCTGGAGATGAAAGTAGAAACAACAGATGGGGTGTTAGAATCAAGTAAAGGCAAAGGGACTCCCCAAGGTGGAGTAATCAGTCCGCTACTAGCCAACCTATATCTGCACTACTCATTGGATCAGTGGCTGGACACCCATTACCCCACGGTAAGTTTTGTAAGGTATGCCGATGATATTGTGCTGCACTGCAAAACGGAAGAAGAAGCCAGGCAATTACTCATCTCGCTTGGAAAGCGGCTCACGCAAGTGAAGCTGCGGGTTAATGAAGCCAAGACAAAAATAGTTTACTGTAAAGACTATAGAAGGAAAGGGCTTCATGATAAAACGCAGTTTGGGTTTTTAGGATTTAGCTTTCATCCGAGGGCGCAACAAAGTAAAAGAGAAGCGGGAACAAGCTATACGATCTATGCAGCAGAAATCAGTAGGGAAAACCAGCAGAAGATAAGAGGAGCGATCCGAGAAAGTGTAAACTGGCGAAACACTACGATGGAGCTGGAATGGATAGCCACAAGCCTGAACAGAAAATTGAGGGGTTGGATAAATTACTATGGTATCTTTGGAAAGCGAGATTTGAGAAGGACACTGCTTTACTTGGAAGCAAAACTTTTGAAGTGGATTAGGAAGAAACACAAGACAGGGGTAAGAGCCGCTATTTTGTTACTCCACAATCTGCGAAGAAAGAACCCAAGATTGTTTTTCCATTGGGAAAGAAACCTATGCTACAATCTTAAACAAATAACACGAGCCGTATGAAGCGAGAGTTTCACGTACGGTTCTGTGAGAGGCTTGGGGGTGAAACTCCCTCTTGCCTACTCAGCGACTTATTGGATGAAAAGAGAAATTATTTCTTGTATATTTCTTAATAGTTATGATTGTCTCCAACACGTATCATTATTAATGACCTCCAGGCAAAACGATATCTACAGTCACATCCGCATTGATGAATACTCGGCTACGCCCAAGTATGTTCAGTTGGCAAATTCAATCATCAAAGCAATGGGAGAAGGTCGAATTAAAATGAATGACCCCTTGCCTTCCATCAACGAATTGAGTTTTGAATTTGAAATTTCGCGCGATACCGTAGAGAAGTGTTACAAATATTTAAAGAAGACAGGCATACTTGGCTCTGTTCCTGGCAAAGGTTATTTCATTAAAAGTACTGAGGTTGGAAATAAACTTAAGATATTTTTATTGTTTAATAAACTGAGCGAGCACAAGAAATTGATTTACGATGCCTTTGCCGGAGCCCTGGGCGAACAAGCTACGATTGACTTCTACATCTACAATAATGATTTTTCTCTTTTTAAAAATCTTCTGGCCAACAATAAAGAGTCTTACTCCTATTATGTGATCATAACACACTTTAATGAGAGCAGTGAGAATGCTTATGAGATTCTTGATACCATTCCTAAAGATAAACTCTTGCTGCTTGACAAGTTGGTGCCTTATGTAAAAGGAAACTTTGCAGCTGTGTATGAGAATTTTGAGAAGGATATTTACGGAGCCCTTGAAAAAGCATTAAAGCCTCTGAGTAAGTACAGCACGATCAAAATTATTTTTCCTGAGCATTCGTATTTTCCTGAGGAAATAGTGAAAGGATTTCAGCGCTTCTGTCATCAGTATGCTTTTTCTTGTAAAGTAGTGCGTGACATTGAGAAGGAACCAATCGCTAAGGGCGAGGTGTACATTAACCTGATGGAGAAAGACCTGGTCATTTTAATAGAGCGAATTCTTGCTGCAAAATTAAAAGTGGGAAGGGACGTGGGTGTTATTTCGTACAATGAAATTCCATTGAAGAAAATTATTCTGAAGGGTATCACCACTATTTCCACCGACTTTCAGCAGATGGGTCAAAGAGCTGCTGAACTTATTCTAAGCCGCTCCAAAGAACATGTTGAAATTCCTTTTAATCTTATCCTTCGGGATTCGATCTGAGTTAAATTGGAGTATTTTTGCGGCAATCAAAATTGATCACTAATTCTTGCTTTTTTTTCGATAGGATCAACCTTATGATGGAAGATTACCCCATTGTTGATGTCATTCCTGAGTTAAAGCAGAAATTTCTGAATGAAAGAATTCTTATTCTTCAAGCACCGCCCGGTGCTGGTAAATCAACGATCCTTCCGCTTCAATTAATAAATGAACCATGGCTCGGTGGAAAGAAAATTCTTATGCTGGAGCCGCGAAGATTGGCAGCTCGCTCGGTTGCTATTCGCATGGCTGACTTGCAAAGGGAAGAGGTTGGTGCAAGCGTAGGTTATCGTGTAAGATTCGAAAGTGTGGTGAGTGCACGTACCAGAGTTGAAGTAGTGACGGAGGGCATTCTCACCCGCATGATACAAACCGATAATACGTTGGAAGATGTTGGACTGGTCATCTTCGATGAATTTCATGAGAGAAGTCTGCAGGCTGATTTGTCACTGGCCTTGTGTTTGCAGGTTCAGGAATTACTGAGAAGTGATTTAAGAATTCTTATCATGTCGGCAACCCTTGATGGTGAGAAAATCTCGGCATTACTAAACAATGCTCCGATCATCACCAGTAGCGGAAGGCAATATCCGGTGGAATTAAAATATTTTCCAGTTGATAAAAATGAATGGTTGACTGTTTCAACGGCACGGGCTACACGCAAAGCTATTCATGATGAGCGGGGGGATATTTTAGTTTTTCTTCCGGGTGCCGGAGAAATTATTCGTGTTGCTGAACTTTTAGAGAAGGAAAATCTTTCGATTAGTCTTTATCTATTGTATGGCGATCTTCCTTTCAAGAAACAACAAGAGGCAATACTTCCACATCCGCAAGGTTTGCGAAAAGTAGTATTGGCAACATCCATTGCCGAAACATCTTTGACGATTGAAGGTATCACTACAGTAGTGGATGCTGGTTATTCCCGTGTGCCGAGATTCGATCCAAGAAGTGGGCTCACGCGTTTAGAAACTATTCGTGTAACTAGAGATGCTGCCGATCAACGGGCAGGTCGCGCGGGTCGACTTAGTCCAGGTGTTTGTTATCGGTTATGGCCAGAGGCAACCCATCGCATGTTACAACCTGTTCGTCAGCCGGAAATTTTGGAGGCAGATCTGGCAACGCTTATGTTGGAGTTGGCGAACTGGGGCATACAAAATGTTAATGAGCTAACATGGATCACTCCACCTCCAGCTGGTGCTGTTAATCAGGCAAAAGAATTACTGCTCCAGCTTGAAGCTTTACAAGACAATAAAATAACTGCGCGGGGAAAAGAGATGTTGAAGTTGCCCACACATCCGCGTATTGCGCATATGTTATTGTCGGCTTCAATAGTTAAAGGTGAGATGGCGCTGGCTACTGATATTGCGGCCCTATTGGAAGAGCGGGATCCTTTGGCAAAAGAATCGGGTGCGGATTTGTCATTACGTGTTGAAGTATTACGAAAATGGAGAAGCGGTGAGCGTGTTTCGGCCGATAGAAATATTCTTGAAAGAATTGAACGTTTAGCCTCTTCTTGGCGAAAGATTTTTAAACTACAGCTGGACAACTCAACGGTGATAGATTCAACTGTTGGAAAACTTTTAGCGGAAGCTTATCCGGAACGTATTGCCAGACAGATCGAAAAGAACAACGTGCGTTATAAGCTTACAGGCGGAAGAGTAGTTCGATTGCCAGATCATGATCCTTTATTGCGAGAGAGTTGGATTGTGGCGGCACAACTGGATAGTGGAGGTGGGGAAGGAAAAATATTTTTAGCAGCGCCAATCCATGAAGATGATTTAGAAAATCGTGCTCAGGAATATGAAACAATCAAATGGGATGCTGCAAGAGGAATACTCACGGCCTCACTTGAAAAACGAATTGGTAATGTAGTGCTGTCCAGCAAGCCTGTGAAAAAAATAAATGAGGATCACCGTATTAAGATTTTATGTGAGGCTGTGCGCGATGAAGGTTTAAAGCTTTTGAATTGGGGCGAGGCACAGGAGGAGTGGCAATCACGCATATTGTGTTTGCGTGCGTGGCGGCCAGAGGAAGGGTGGCCTGATGTAAGTGATGAAGAATTATTAATGACTGTAACCGAATGGCTTTCACCTTATCTCACCAAAGTTTCCAAGCTAATTGATTTCCAGCGACTGGAATTGCAAAATATTTTGGAAGGCATACTTCCCTGGGAGCTTGCCAGCAAGCTGGATAAACTAGCTCCATCAAGACTGCCAGTTCCCAGTGGTTCTATGATCAAGCTTACTTATTTTAGCGATGGCAGACTCCCCGTGATGGAAGTCAGGCTTCAGGAAATGTTTGGTTTGTTGGAAACGCCAACTGTAAACGAAGGGAGAACAAAAATTTTATTGCATCTGCTTTCGCCAGGATACAAACCCGTGCAGGTAACGCAAGACTTAAAAAGTTTTTGGCATACCATCTATCATGAAGTACGTAGTGAACTACGTAGGCGTTACCCAAAGCATTCCTGGCCTGAAGATCCGTGGACTGCAGAGGGGGTGAGAGGGGCAATAAGACGGAAATAGTTTTTTCGGCAAGAATGGTGTCACCTGCTGATTTCAAAAGCACTCTTATAAAACTCATTGACTTGAACATATTCAAGTAACTCCACATAAAAAGGATGCGAGCCCAGCGTTGCACTGTCACCGACCATGATCAGTTTTTTCTTAGCGCGCGTCATAGCCACATTTGTTCTGCGTATGTCCCCCAGAAAACCCACTTCAGCTTTCTCATTGCTGCGTACAAAACTGATGGCAATCACATCGCGTTCTTGCCCCTGAAATGCATCTACAGTATTGATCGTAATTAGTTTATGGAGCGGTTCTAGAATAGGGGAAGCCTCTGCTAATTTATGAAGGTGATCAACTTGCGCCCGATAGGGTGTGATGATACCCATTGTAATATTTTGTTGCAGCCATTCTTCACCTCCAATTTCTTCTACCAGTTTTTCAGTTAGGCGGATAACCAATGAAGCTTCCTCTGCATTAAATCTGCTGAGTGATTCAGGATCTTGTTTTTCGGAGTACCCACAACCTGCCGTGTCGATAAACTCAACGGGTGCTTGATTAGGTCTCAGTAGTTCATGCTTGACAGAATCGTGCGCGATCAGTTCATCTTTATAAAAATAGGTAGACGAAAATTTCATAATCGCCTCATGCATACGGTACTGCACCCTCAGCATAGTTGCCATCTCAGGATGGTTCTCAATTCCTTTTTCAAAAAGCGTAACGGCCAGTCCTTGTTTGGCTGCATCATTTGATTTGATTGTAGGGGGGAGCTGGCAATGATCACCTGCCAGAATTACACGCTGTGATTTTAAAATCGGTATCCAACAGGCGGCTTCCAGCGATTGAGCAGCTTCATCTATAAATACTGTCTTGAATTTTCTTCCTCGTATGACGGGATGTGATGAGCCTACCAACGTACTGCAAATCACTTCAGCTTTTTGAAGTAAATCAGATACGATGTAAAACTCCAACATGTCCGCATCCGCTTTCATGGCTTTGGCTTCTTCCTTCAACATCTTTCGTTGCTCACGTTCATGATAGCCAAATTCGCGTTTGTACTTCATGGCCATCGCCTTCGTCTGCTCCATTTTTTTTCGAAGCGAACGCAATTCAGGATAACTTGGATGCGCAGCAATGCGAGCATCCAATGTTTTGCTTAAAGTTTGTTCTGTTACCCGGGCGGGATGTCCAATACGTATAATATTCAAACCATGCTCTGACAGTTTCTCCACCAACAAATCAATGGCTGCATTGCTGGGCGTACACACCAATACTTGCCCTTCTATTTTTGAAGTAAGTCTTATGGCTTGTACAAGTGTGGTGGTTTTTCCTGTTCCAGGAGGCCCATGTATGAAAGCAACATCTTGTGTATCCAGGATTTTATCAAGGGCATTTGCCTGGCTTTCATTTAAAAGGTTTGATGCTGCTAGATAATCTGGATTCGATTCATCATACAAAATGCTTGGTTCTTTCTTTTTGCTTTTTTCCTGACCTAACAATATTTCTCTCAACTCCGATACGCGATTGTCTTCGGCTTTCATAACGGTCTTCAGCGCGTGCTCCATTTCTTTGTAAGTCATCTCATCGAACATCACGTCCACACCGAGTTGACCATTGTCAATCCAGTCGGGCATGTCCTCACCATTCAATGTTATCACCAAAGTATTGTCGCGCACATAGTTAACCACCGCATTAATGTGTTCCTTTTCTGGTCTGCCAGAGGCATTGCAAAAAAGGCTAACCAGCTTACCGCTTTGAAAACTGTGTGGTTGATCCAGGTTGTGCATTCGCTCCAACTCCACGATGATTCTTTCACCTGTGCCGATGTAATTTTTGCCAAGCCTTACGGGATACCAGGTTACACCTTCCTTTGTGCGTTGACTAAGTGATCGCAGTAAAACCTTTTGACGATACTGTTCCAAATCGGCCTGACGCTCTAACTGTATAAGGGTAAGTGTTTTTTGAAGTTGTTCGTGAGAGGACATTGTGGCAAGATACACTAAAGTCTTTTCGAACGAAGCGATAGCGGAG
>JAYVBN010000114.1:0-4036 GCA_043750455.1 Bacteroidia bacterium
TAGCGGATTAACATATTATTAGCCTGCTTAGATAATTGAATAACCAATGGTCTTACTTTGGATTTGAATGATTCGAAATTGAAATCCTTTACAAGGCCAATGACTTGCATATCGTAGGGCTTATCGCCATTGTAATTCACAAGTTTTTGATTAAGTGGATCTGTCCAGCCCAATTCCTGCATTGCGGCCTCATTGATCAAACATGCAGTTGAGTCAGATGGAAAATCCTTCGAGAAATATCTACCTTCACCTAACTCAATTTTTAACACATCTAAATGATCGTAATCGGCAAAGTAAGTTCCTAAAATTCTATCTTGGTCTGTACCCGCTGTGCGAAATCCAGTGGTGTTGCTAACACCAGGAAATACATTATTGGTGTAGCTCGCCTTAAGTCCCGCTTGACTATTCAACGATACCTTGAACGCATCCATGTTCGTGGCCAGTCTGCGTGTGTTTCTCAGAATCAAAACATTTTGCTTATCTAAGCCAATATTTTTTTCCTGCAAATAGCTGAGTTGATCATAAACAATCATCGTGCTCATGATCAGCGTTATTGAAATAGTAAATTGAACAACCACCAGAGCGCTGCGTACGCCTTTACTTTTCATGCCGGATTTAACTTTTCCTTTCAACACATCAACCGGATTAAAAGAGGTGAGATAAAATGCCGGATAACTCCCTGCCAACAATGAAACAATAAGAAATATTCCAATCACACTGCCAAGCATGACAGGTGATAACATGGTTTTGAAAACAAGTTCCTTTGCCGATAACACATTAAATGCTGGAAGCAAAAGATAAACTGCGGAAAGTGCCAACACAGTGCTTACAAAGGTGTACACGAAAGATTCAGACAAAAACTGAGCGATTAACTTAGATCGAACCGAACCTAATGTTTTTCTCAGTCCCACTTCCTTTGCCCTGCTGGCAGAACGAGCTGTGGACAAATTCATAAAGTTGATGCAGGCAATAACCAAAATAAATAGTCCAACCGCACCCATGATGTAAACATATTTGACATCACTGCGAGGTGATATTCCATCGTTTAACTGAGACTGATACAAATGGCTGCTCGCCAACGAATAGGAGTAATAAGCATACACTCCACCATTCTTTTCAAAATCTTTAAAACTAACTCCAAAGCCTTGCTCTAGTTCAGGAGCAACGTGCTCCTCAACAAATGCTCGAAGTTTTGTATCAACACTTTCAATTGTTGTCTTAGGATTTTTTCTGAAATAAGTATACAAGCCATTATTGGTCCATCCATTACCTTTCATATTCTCATCCGACTCTGAAGAAAGCAGTATGTCGTATTGAATTTGCGAATTAGCAGGTGCTTCTTCAGCCACTCCGCTTACTTTGAAAGCTTTGTTATCATTGCCAACTGTGATTATCTGACCTATTGCGGATTGATCTCCAAAATATCTCACTGCTGATTCTTTTGTGAGAACCATTGTATTTGGCTCTTTGAGTGCAGTCTTGGGGTCACCTTCCAATAAGTTGAAACTGAAAAACTCAAAGAAGTTAGAGTCCACTAACAACGCTTTTGTTTCGGTGAAAGCTTTGTCTTCAGATTTCATCACCAGATTTCGCCATGGGTTTACCCGTGTGGCTTGCTCAACACCAGGAATTTCATTGACCAATTCCTGAGAAAGTGGAGGGCAGGTGTTAGAGGTATAGATTTCCTGGCCCCCAATTTTACCATGTAGAGCAATGCAGTAAATATTCTCTGAGTCTTTGTGGAACGTATCGAAACTTAACTCATCAAAAATATATAGCCCGATAAGGAAACAGGCTGTCAGACCAAAGGCAAGACCTGAAATATTCAGTATGGAATAAAACTTGTGTTTAAGAATATTGCGAAGGGCGACTTTAAAATAGTTTTGAAACATAGTTGTAACGGTTATCGATTTGACAAAATGATATCGCTTGGTCTTAAATTGCGGTCAATGCTTTACTGCTAACTGTTGTTTAGGATTTACCTCTTAGACGCCAAATGGTCGTCCATAGTTACACTGGAGGATAAAATATGTTGTTTATAGAGAGTCATTATTCATCACGCAAAACATTAGCAGGATTTAACCTTGTTGTTTTATAAAGCTTATAAACGATTGAGAAGACTGAAGCCGATAACAAGATCACTGCTGAAATAACCATGGAAGCAAAACTAACCTTTTGGTAATAATCCCAAATGCTTTCCATGAGAAGGGCAGACATCCACCAACCCAATGCCCCACCACCTACACTTGCAATAAGCAAAATGATGACAAACTCCTTATTCACTACGGCTGTAATATTCCATGTTGAAGCTCCAAGAACTTTTCGTACACCAATCTCCTTCATTTTCTTAATAATGTTGAGGGAAACCAGCGTAAATAATCCTGTAACAGAAAGCATCAACGCCACAATGCCTAAAAAGGCAAACATCTTAACCAGGTTTTTATTCACCGTATCCGCTTCGATCATTTCCTCATCCATATAATTACCATCATATATTCTATCTGGAAAAATAACTTTCCACTTTGCCTCCATGAATGTATTGATCTCAATCAACTTATCCGTATTTGCTTGCACGAGAATATGATTGACGTTGTCTTTTGGTGCATAGCGGAACATAACTGGATCCATTTTCTCCCACAACCCATTGGTGTAGATGTCTTTGACAACACCAACAATATAATACTTCACGGTATCCAACCAAATTATTTCCTTGCCGATGGCATTAGTAATACCAAATTGTTTTGCCAGCCCCTCCGTAATAATTACTGACTCCTTTCTATCTGTTTCTGACTCTGGTTCAAAGTTCCTTCCCTCTTTTAAGGTAATGCCCATGGTTGGTATATACTCAGCACTTATATCGTGTATATCTACTTCAATTTCTTTGTCTTCATGCTTAATGGGATCATTAAAGCCGGAGGAATACAAGTGGGACTGCGTACCTGTTATTGAAATAATATCTGGGTTTTCTGCTAATGCGTTGCGATACGTTTCGTATTCAGACCGGCCATTTACATTGGTGAACACAACTCCATTTCTTTCAAAACCCATATCGAAATTGCGCTGAAAGGTTGCGTTATCGGTAAAGGCAAAACTGCAAACTATTCCCGCAAGGGAAATAGCAAACTGAAGACATAATAATACGCGGGTGAATGTGTTCGTTCCACCAAATTTTAATGTTCCTTTTAAAATACTTGCAGGTTCAAATTTGCTGATGTAAAAAGCGGGATAGCTGCCGGCAAGCAGACTTGTGAAGATCAGTGTTACAATCATAAAGATCAGGAAGTTTGGTCTTCCAAAATAATCAGTGACCATATTGAAATCAGGCCAAAGCTTATTAAATGCAGGAAGCAGTAATAACTCACCGATGAGCACTCCCAGAAGCAAAGACAAAAAGCAAATTAATGTGGTCTCCCCAATAAATTGAAAAATCAAATCCCTTCGTGTGCTACCCATTACTTTCCGAAGTCCAATTTCTTTCAACCTTCGCGATGAGATCGCCACTGCCGTATTGGTAAGATTGAAGATGGCAATCAACAAGACAAAAAGACCCATCAATCCTATGCCAATAACAGCCGCTAAGGGTGAGCCATCCCGGGTCCAGGTTCCATTCTTGTCCGCATAACTATCGCGCACCGCCATCCCTTCAAACGGTTCCACCAAAAAATACTTAATGATAAAATCCTCCCTGATTTTATTGTTGTTAGCGATGTATTGCTTTAGTCGTTCTTGAATTGCCCCCACGCGAGTAGCATCCTTAATCTGAACAAATAAATTATTTCTATACTTCCAACTATTTTCATTATAGTCTGCTGCACTAGCAAATTCAAAGACGTTATCATGAAGCGAAAAAGCCTGACCATTAAAGCTTGAATTACTGGGTTGTTTTTTAAAAACTCCAGCCACTACATACTCCTTTGTCTTTCCACTATCCAACATCTGAGTAATTGGTTTGCCCAGTGCCTGCTCTTTTCCGAAATATTTAATGGCCAATTCATCGCTGATACATATATCGCTACGGTTTTTTAAGTCACCGTTG
>JAYVBN010000115.1:0-3912 GCA_043750455.1 Bacteroidia bacterium
GAAAAGGCAGAACGAGGGGCTCTTCAAAGTATTTGCTGAGAATTTTCCTATCTCCGACTCCCGCGAGAACTTCGTGTTGGAGTTTGTGGATTATACAATTGATCCTCCGAAATATTCGGTGGATGAATGTATCGACCGCGGCTTAACCTATTCGGTTCCGCTGAAGGCAAAACTTCGCCTCACCTGTAATGATGAGGATAATGAAGATTTCCAAACAATTGAACAAGAAGTGTTCCTTGGAAATATTCCGTACATGACAGGGAAGGGATCTTTCTGTATCAATGGCGCGGAACGCGTTATTGTATCACAGCTTCACAGGTCGCCAGGTGTGTTCTTTGCCATGAGTAAACACACCAATGGAACTAAGTTGTATTCTGCCAGGATTATACCGTTCAAAGGTTCTTGGATTGAATTTGCAACAGACGTAAACTCTGTGATGTATGCCTACATCGATCGTAAGAAAAAATTTCCGGTAACAACTCTTCTTCGTGCTATAGGATACGGATCGGATAAAGCCATTTTGGATTTGTTCGGATTGTCTGAGGAGGTGGAATCCAATAAGGGTACACTTAAGAAATATGTGGGTCGCAAACTTGCTGCAAGGCTTCTTAAGACCTGGACGGAAGACTTCGTGGACGAAGATACAGGTGAGGTTGTATCCATTGATCGTAATGAGGTATTGCTGGAGCGTGATCATGTATTGGCTGCCGAAGATGTAGATACCATTATTGAGTCTGGCGTTAAGTCAATCATCCTGCACCGCGATGATGTAAATGTTACTGACTATCACATTATATTTAACACGCTTGCGAAAGATAATTCCAACTCTGAAAAAGAGGCTGTGGAACAAATCTATCGTCAGCTTAGAAATACAGAAGCTCCTGATGAGCAAACAGCTCGTGATGTAATTCAGAGCTTGTTCTTCAGTGAAAAGCGTTATGACCTTGGTGAAGTTGGTCGTTACCGGATCAACAAAAAACTTGGTCTTGATCTAAGTTCAGATCAACGCGTATTAACAACACAGGATATTATTCTAATTGTAAAATATCTGATCGGTCTTATCAACTCTAAAGCAGTGGTGGATGATATCGATCATTTGAGCAATAGAAGGGTAAGAACAGTGGGTGAACAATTATATTCTCAATTCGGAGTAGGACTTGCTCGGATGGCAAGAACTATCAAAGAACGTATGAATGTTCGCGATAACGAAGATTTCAAGCCGGTTGATTTGATCAACGCGCGCACGTTGTCTTCAGTCATCAACTCCTTCTTCGGAACCAATCAGCTTTCACAGTTCATGGACCAAACTAACCCTCTAGCCGAGATCACGCACAAGCGTAGGATGTCGGCACTGGGACCCGGAGGTCTTTCACGTGAACGTGCAGGTTTTGAAGTTCGTGACGTGCACTACACGCACTATGGTCGTCTGTGTACTATCGAAACGCCTGAAGGTCCAAACATCGGTTTGATTTCGTCTTTATGTGTTCATGCAAAAGTGAACAAGATGGGCTTTATCGAAACGCCTTATCGTCATGTTGAGAATGGTAAAGTGAAGGTGAAGGATGATGTGATATTCTTAACTGCAGAAGAAGAGGATACCCACAACATTGGCCAGGCTAACATTAAGTTCAAATCAAACGGAGAATTCATTGATGAAAAAGTGAAAGCCCGTTTTGAAGGTGACTTCCCAGTGGTGGATCCAAAAGAGCTTCGCTACATGGACATTGCTCCGAATCAAATCGTATCGATTGCCGCTTCTATGATTCCTTTCTTGGAACATGATGATGCAAACCGTGCCTTGATGGGATCAAACATGCAGCGCCAGGCTGTACCTCTCATGAGACCTGAGGCTCCAATTGTTGGAACGGGCTTAGAAGGAAGAATTGCCATTGACTCACGCGCATTAATTTTAGCAGAGGCAAATGGTGTTATTGAATTTGTAGACGCTAAGAAAATAACTGTTCGCTACGAGGTTTCAGAAGAGCAGCAAATGGTAAGGTTTGACGATGAGTTTAAAACGTACAAACTCATTAAGTTCAGAAGAACCAATCAGGACACTTGCATTAACCTTACTCCACTTGTTAAAAAAGGAGATAAGGTATATAAAGGTCAACCGATCTGCCAGGGATATGGAACTGCAAATGGTGAGCTTGCGCTTGGTCGCAACTTGCTGGTCGCTTACATGCCTTGGCAAGGATATAATTTTGAAGATGCAATTGTAATTTCTGAACGCGTTGTGCGCGATGATATTTACACATCTATCCACGTAGAAGAGTTTGAACTTGAAGTTCGTGATACCAAGCGTGGTGAAGAAGAATTGACATCGGAAATACCCAACGTGAGCGAAGAGGCTGTAAAGCACCTTGACGAAAATGGTATCATCCGTGTTGGAGCAGAAGTAAAAGAAGGTGATATTCTTATTGGTAAGATCACGCCAAAGGGAGAAACAGATCCTACTCCTGAAGAAAAGCTTTTGCGCGCCATCTTTGGTGACAAAGCCGGTGATGTGAAAGATGCTTCGATGAAGGCACCTCCATCATTGAAAGGTGTTGTTATTGATACTAAACTTTTCTCGCGACCAAAACGTGATAAAGATGTGCGTTCCAAGTCGAAGAAGGAATTAGATGCTTTAAAGAATCGTTATAGCAAGGATCTTAATGAGCTCCGCGCTGAGATGATCAAGAAGCTGACAACTCTTACTTCAGGTAAATCCAGTCAGGGCGTAAGACACAAATTCGGAGATGAACTTATCAGCAAGGGAGTAAAATTCTCATCGAAGGTTATCGAGAGCAATTTGTTTCCAGATAAGAACATATACCGTGATGAAAGTAACTACAACGTTCCTGAGGATGTTAATCTTATTGCTGACATAAGCCTTGACAGCTGGACAACAGATGACCATACCAACGATCTTATTTCCGAAATTGTAAAGAATTATTTGAACAAACGGAATGTAATTGGTGGCGAATTCAAGCGTGAGAAATTCACACTTGAAGTAGGAGATGAATTGCCTGCAGGCATTGTCCAACTTGCTAAAGTTTATATCGCTAAGAAGCGCAAGCTGAAAGTAGGGGATAAGATGGCAGGACGTCACGGTAACAAAGGTGTTGTGGCAAGAATTGTTCGCGAAGAAGACATGCCGTTCTTAGATGATGGAACACCGGTTGATATTTGTTTGAACCCTCTTGGCGTACCATCGCGTATGAACCTGGGTCAGATTTATGAAACGGTATTGGCTTGGGCGGGCAAGAAATTAGGCAGAAGATATGCTACTCCGATTTTTGATGGTGCTTCATTGGATGAAGTATCAGCAGAATTGAAAGAAGCAGGATTGCCTGAGTTTGGTCGCACGTATCTGGTCGATGGTTTAACAGGTGAAAGATTCGATCAACCTGTAACGGTTGGTATGGCTTACATGTTGAAACTTGGCCACCTGGTAGATGATAAGATGCACGCGCGTTCAATCGGACCTTACTCACTTATTACGCAGCAGCCTTTGGGTGGTAAAGCGCAATTCGGTGGTCAGCGTTTCGGTGAGATGGAAGTGTGGGCGATTGAAGCATTTGGTGCTTCGCATATACTTCAGGAAATTCTTACCATAAAATCTGACGATGTGATTGGTAGAGCAAAAGCTTACGAATCAATCGTGAAGGGCGAAGCGATGAGGAAACCTAATATCCCTGAATCATTCAATGTATTAGTACATGAACTCAGAGGATTGGCACTTGAGATTACAATGGATTAAAATGGGCATTGGGACTTAGGCGTTAGGAGACTGACTCCAATGCCTAAGTCCTAAGTCCTAATACCTAAAATGAATTTAGTAAACTGAAAACTCTACACTAGCATGTCTTTCAGAAAAAATAAAAAGATTAACAACGATTTCTCTAAAATCACCATCAGCCTTGCTTC
>JAYVBN010000116.1:0-6560 GCA_043750455.1 Bacteroidia bacterium
CTAACGCCTTCATGTTTTAAATTCCAGCCTCTTCCATTTCCTTTAAGTAGCGATATATGGATGATTTGCCGATATCCAAACGTTTGGCCACCTCAAGCACATTGTTGTCATATTTATCTAGAAGCATTCGAATGATTCGGTAGGAATATTCTTGTAGGGTCATTTCTCTCAGAAGTATAGATTGCTCGGTGCTAGTGCTGTTGAATGTAATATCTGCTGTCTTTATTTCTCCATCGTCTGCCATCACCGCAGCCAATTCAATTATTGATTTTAGCTCTCTTACATTTCCAGGAAAGGTATGTTGAAGTAATTTCTCCTGTGCCTCCTGTGTTAGTTTGAGTTTCTTTAATTGATTCTCCTTCATGAAGTGATCTAAAAAATACTTTGACAGTAATAAAATGTCTTGGTCACGCTCGCGAAGAGGGGGTAGGTGAACAGGCAAGCCAAGCAAGCGGTAGTAAAGGTCTTCGCGAAACTTTCCTTTCTTAACTTCTTCGGAAAGATTTCTATGTGTGGCTACTAATATGCGCACATCTAATTTGATTAACTGATTACCACCCACGCGACTTATTTCTTTTTCCTGAAGCACACGAAGTAACTTGGATTGCAAGCCTAATTCCATTTCTCCTATTTCGTCAAGGAAAATGGTGCCACCATCAGCTTCTTCAAATCTCCCTAGCCTTCTGCTATTTGCTCCTGTAAAAGCGCCCTTTTCATGACCGAATAGTTCGCTTTCAATTAGGTCTCTAGGAATTGCTGCAATGTTTACAGCAACGAATGATTTATTTTTTCTTGGTGAACTATAGTGGATGGCTTTAGCTACAAGTTCCTTTCCGGTTCCGGTTTCACCTGTAATAGTCACCGTAATGTTTGTCTTGGCGGCTTTCTCCAGTAAACCAAATATTTTTTTTATAGCCGGACTTGTTCCAATAATGCTTTTTTCGAATTCGTATTTTTCAGTGATTTCCAATTTGAGCCGGTCAATCTCCTTGATCAGGGAATTTTTATTTCTGGCGTTGTTGATAGAGTTAAGGATTCTTTCCTTGGCTTCTTCATCTTTACTGATGTAGTCAAACGCACCGATTTTTAATAATTCTACAGCTGTTCCAATTTTCTCCTGTGCAGAGACAATAATGACACTAATGTCGGGATCAAAATCACGGATCTCCTTCAGTACCCTTTCACCCGCCATATCTGGTAATGAATAATCAAGTGTGACAATGCTTGGCCTCTTATGGAGATTGCTAATGAATTCTTTAGCTGAAGTAAAAAAAGTAACTTCGAAATCTGGATTTAGCCCAAGTACGAACTTTAAAAATTTTGAGTAGGCAGGGTCATCTTCAACCACAAAAATTTTCACAGGGTCTTTCTCGTACATTTCGCAGGCATTGAATTGTAAATTACATTTCAATTTTGTTTTAGCAAAAGTTTTAATTTCTCTATTTAATAAGGACTTTTATGGTACTACCAAATAGCCTTTTTCTATGATTGCTGAATTTGACGCTCTATCTGATTCTGAGGTAGAACAGATGCATAAAGCACCTATCTTGGTTTGCATCTTGGTTGCGGGTGCAGATAATCATATTGATCAGTCTGAAATGCAGCTGGCTATTAATCTGGCCAGGAAAAAAAGTAAAAGAAGCAAGTCGAAGTTAATGGAGTTTTATGTTGCAGTTGCCGAAGACTTTGAAGATAAAATTAAAATAACACTTCAAAACTTTCCGGTTGAGGCAGAGGAACGTAATCTACTAATAATGAATGAATTGAATCACCTTAATTCTATTCTTCCAAAGCTCGAAAAGGCGTTTGCCGTTCAATTTTATGAAAGTATTAAAGAGATTGCCAAAAAGATTGCAGAGTCGTCTGGTGGGATTCTCGGGATCAGATCAATTGGTTCTGAGGAGGCCAGGTTTGTAGGTTTGCCAATGATCAAAAACCCGGCAAACTTTTAGAATGGCTCATTCGGATACCTCTTTTTTTGGAAGTTCTGTAATTCCGTTTCGGTTAGTTTTTCTCATGTGGCTGGCGTTTAGTCTCGAATTTTTTTATGGGATTGATCTGGGTTTTTTAGGTATTCAGCCACGGTCATTAAGTGGCATACTTGGAATTTTTACAGCTCCAATTATACATGGTGATCTGGCTCATCTTATTTCAAACACTATTCCCCTATTATTTCTGGGCTCTGTTTTGTTCTTCTTTTATGAACGAATTGGGCGATCGGTTTTCTTCAGATGCTATTTCTACACCAATATCCTGGTTTGGTCGTTAAGCCCAAGAGTATCCTATCATATCGGTGCAAGTGGCTTGATTTACGGATTATCTGCCTTTCTGATTTTCTTTGGCCTGTTGAGGAAAGACTTTGTATCGCTTTTAATCTCCATTGCAGTGATCTTCATATATGGAGGTATTTTCTATGGTATCCTGCCTACCGATCCACATATTTCATGGGAGTCTCATTTGGCAGGGGCTTTGGTTGGAACGGCCACAGCCTTTAACTTGGCCGATAAGAAAAGAGTGAACTGATGGATGTAGCTGCAAAAGAAATATTAACGAACCTGAAAGCTGGGAGATATGATCCTGTATATGTATTGCAGGGTGAGGAAACCTTTTATATCGATTTGATTGCCAATTATATTGAAGCTAATGCTATTCAGGATTCTGAAAGGAGCTTTAATCAGGTTATTATGTACGGACGTGATGCGACCGTGGCAGCTATTCTTACCAACGCAAAGCGGTTTCCTATGATGGCACCCCGCCAGCTTGTTATCGTTCGCGAGGCTCAGGAAATTATTGATCTTCAGAAAGATACTGGATCTAAGCTAATGCTTGACTATATATCCAGACCTGTTCCCTCAACTGTTCTGGTGCTGTGCCACAAACATAAACCACTTGATAAGCGAAGGGAGTTAGGAAAGAAGATTGACCAGCTAACTACTTCGGCCACGTTTAAGAAGGCCTATGAGAATCAGTTGCCTCCATTTGTTTCTGAATATGTAAAAGATAAAGGCTTTAAAATTGATGATGGAGCCGTCAGGGTTTTATGTGAATATGTTGGCAACGACCTAAACCGAATGGCCAACGAGATAGATAAAGTATTGATTGCGGTATCAAAAGGTGAGACGATTACGGCAGATAACGTAATGAACCAGGTTGGGATCAGTCGTGAGTATAATATTTTCGAACTTCAAAAGGCACTGATACAAAAGGACTCTTTCCTGGCCAATAAGATTGTCAACTACTTTGAAGGCAACACCAAGAAGAACCCTGTGATCCCTCTTGTGGCTTTTTTATATTCTTTCTTTAGTAAGCTTTTGGTAGCCTCAACATCCGCTGATAGAAGTGAAAGAGGTTTAGTTAGTTTGCTTAAAATCAGCCCTTTCGCAGCAAAAGATTATAGTGCAGCTTTGAATAGATATGAAACTTCAAAAATCATGGATAACATATCCAGTTTGAAACAAGCCGATCTTAAATTAAAAGGCGTTAACTCTGGATCTGAAAGTGAAGGACAAATTTTAAAGGAGTTGGTGTTTAAGCTGATGTACTAGACAACTGAATTTTTGCTAATCCGTTTACGGAATAGTTCTTGTATGGGAGGCTGATAAATTAGTCTCCCATAATGGATAATAGAGTTTTATTAAGTAGTTTTGAGTTCATGCAATTTATTTTTTGTGCATGGAACAAATTTTTTAAACTGAAGTCTGCAATTTTATTGGGATTTCCCTGTTGTACAAAAAAGCTTTTAATGAAGAAGGCAAACTTCTTATTCATCTGTTTCATTTTTCCAGTCATTGTATTTTCTCAGGATTTAATATCTCAAGGAAAATCTGAGCGCCTTTTTAAAAGTGGTATAGATTTAATGGAGCATGGCGAATACGGAGCGGCTCGTATTGCATTCACTGATTTTATAGCCAACTCCGTTCAGCAAGATTTGAAAAGGGGTGAGGCCGAATATTACCAGGCTTTCTGTGCATTGAATCTCTATCATCCTGATGGCGAAAAGCTCATCGAAAATTTCGTTGCCCAAAATGCTAACCATCCCAGATCAGCAACGGCTTATTATGATCTTGCTAATTTCTTTTACAACGAAAAGAATTATGTGAGGGCAACAAGCTATTTCGGAAAGACTGACTTTATTGCCTTAAGCTCAGAGCAACAAAATTCTGGTCGCTTCAAGTGGGGCTATAGTTTATTCAATCAAAAGAAATTGAAGGAAGCCCTCGATGAATTTAATTTTATCAAGGCACAAGGTGGCCAGTATGGCCCGGCCTCTAGTTACTATGCTGGTTTTATTGAATACAGTCAGGGAGATTATGATATAGCCCTTACCGATTTGCAGCGAGCCGAACAAAGCCCTGCTTATGCATCTATTGTTCCCTACCTGATAGCCAATCTTTATTACAAGCAGCGCAACTATAACCAATTGCTGAGTTATGTTTCAACAATTAAATCAAAAGAGAATCTGACTAATGCCGAGGAGATTTCATTGCTTTCCGCGGAAGCGAGTTTTAAAAAGGCTGATTATAAAAATGCACTCGATGGCTACCAGGACTTTTTAGAAGTTAAAGAGGATAATAGTGATAAAGGAGTTTTATTCAGAGCTGGTTATTCTGCTATGTCCGTGGGACAAGATGAGGTTGCCATGAATTGGTTGAAGCAGTCTGCATTAGACAGCGACTCCATCGGATTTTATTCTTCTTATTTTTTAGGTTCGCTTTATTTAAAGAAGCAACAAAAAAATCTTGCTCTTACAGCGTTCGATAATTCGCGTAAATTTAGTTCAGATAAACGGATGGCAGAGGAGAGCACCTTTCAGGTGGCAAAAATATCCTACGATCTTGCTCTTCCGGATAAGGCTATCAGTGAGTTTGAGAAATTTGTAATCGATTTTCCATCGAGTGTTCATATTGGAGAGGTGAAAGAATTATTGTCACATGCTTATCTCAACGCTAACAACTATAACAAAGCCATCGAATATATAGAATCCTTTCCTACCCGAAATCAAAATTTAGACAGGGCATATCAAAAGGCCACCTTACTCAAAGGCATTGAACTATTCAACAGAGAAGAATATTCAACGGCAGTCCAGCTTTTTGAAAAATCACTTAAGTTTCCCATAGATCAGAAGTATGTGACTGAAGCAAGTTTTTGGTGTGGCGAGGCTTACTCAATTGGAAGGAAGTACGAGCAAGCGATCGGGCATTATCAAACGATCATTGGCCTTACTGGCTTTCAGAATGATGAGCTTGTTGCGAAAGTGCGATATGGAATGGGCTACGCTTATTTCAACCTACAGCAATATGATCGCTCACTTTTTAACTTTAAGGAATTTGCAAGTAAGTCAACGAAGGCAAATCCAAATTATTTAGACGGAATCATTCGCCTTGCCGATTGCTACTATGTAACGAAGGTTTATGCAGATGCTCTTGCTAATTATAAAAAGGCGATTCAACTTAATTCCGCAGATGGAGATTATGCCCATTTACAAACCGGTGTCATTCTTGGCATTCAACGAAAGTTTGTTGAGGCTGCTGCAGAATTAGATCTGGTTGTAAAAAATTACCCTCAATCCAGATTTTTGGATGAAGCACTTTATCAGCGTGCAGAACTTGATTTCGTGCAGGGAAATTATTCGGCATCTGTATCGGGTTACTCAAAGTTGATCGGCATAAGCAAATCTTCTCGCTTTTTGCCCTATGGATATTTGCATAGAGCTGCTTCTTACTATAACCTGAAGGATTATAACAAGACATCGGATGATTACATCGCCATCATTGAGAAATTTCCTGCACACCCACTGACGAATGAGGTCTTATTGCCTTTGCAGGAATCGTTGAATCTGGCAGGACGCACGACAGAGTTTGATAAGTACATGACTCAATTTAAAACGGCCAACCCTGGCGCTAAGGGAATTGAAATTGTTGAATTCGAATCAGCCAAAACACTTTACTTTAATCAGGATTATACGAAAGCCATTCAGAGTTTAGGGAATTACATTTCTTCTTACCCTGAAAGCCCTCGTTTGTCAGAAGCAAGGTATTACCAGGCAGAATCATTCTACAGGTTAAAAGATTTACCAAAGGCCCTTGAGATTTATGATGTACTGAAAGATGATCAGGCATTTTCCTTTGCCAATAAAGTGACAGCCCGCATTGCGGAATTGGAATTCAAGCAAGGCCATTTCGAAAAAGCAATACCGGAATTTCACAGATTGGCTAAGATAGCCACCACTAAGAAAGAACAATACAACGCCTGGTCAGGTCTAATGGAGTCACACTATTTTCTGGCGCAATACGACTCATCGGTTTTTTATGCGCAAGAGATTATAAAGAACGGAAATGTAAATGCCAGTGCGCAGAACAAAGCGTCAGTTTATATTGGCAAGTCTGCCATGGCCCAGGGCGATTATGAAACAGCTAAAGATGAATTTATCAATACCTTAAATACTGCCCAGGACGAGTTTGGTGCTGAGGCAAAATATTTATTAGCTGAAATATTTTATTTGAATAAAGAACACAAGCAATCCAACGAAGTGCTTGTGGAACTTAAAAGTTCTTTTGCTG